>NZ_JBFBBQ010000004.1:0-242539 GCF_040682775.1 Amycolatopsis sp. NPDC051106
TTCACACGTGTGCGTCCACACTCTTTCCCCACCCGCCGCTCTTCCGATCTCTGGGGGGCGACCGCGGTCGCCGGGTCGCCCCGGTGTTCCGCGGCGGCCGCGGCTTCGAGCGCGAGATCGATCATCCAGCGCTCGTCGAGCCGCGGCAGCGCGCCGAGGTGCGGGGCGACCTCCGCGGCGGGCCGCGCGTCGTCGTTGAGCACCCGGGCCGCACGCAAATGCAGGTGAGCGAGTTCTTCGGCGGGCGTTTCCGCGAGCAGGCGGGCTCGGACCGACCGGTCGAGCACGCTTCCGGCGAACAGATTCGCGCGTCGAATTCCGTCGATGGCGATCCGCACCGGCCGCGCGGGCAGCCCGCACAAAGCAGCCACCCTCGTCACGTTCTGTTCGTCGAGGACGGCGACGGCGGTGGCCACCGTCCGTGCCTGCGCGGACAGCCCGGCCAGCGCGTCGACCGGCCGCGACGCGGCCACTTCCCAGCGGTGGCACCGGTCCTGCGCCCCGATCTGCCCCAGCGCCCAGGTGCCGGGGCCGGGCTCGTCGGGGCGGCGGCAGAGGACGAGCAGGAACCGCTCTCCGCGGCCGCACCGCAGCAGGAAGTCGAAGAACCGCACCGACGATTCGTCGCACCATTGAGCGTCTTCGACGACGATCACGGAATTCCTTTTCCGCAATGGCCCGGAAAGCAGCAATGATCGCAGGGTGCGGAATTTCCGGTGGAGCGCGGAACCGTCTTCCGCGGGCAGTTCCAGGGTGCGCGCAATGGCCCCGCCCGGATCGGCGTGGCCGGCGAACAGATCGGCGAGCGCCCGGAACTCGGAAGCCTCTCCGAGCGCGGTACCGGAAATGCGAATAATGTTCGCGGACCGGCCTTTTTTCGACCTCGCGAAGTCCGTCAGAAGGGTACGAACGCCGCCGTCGGGCGCCCCGTCCACCAGCACGGCCTGCGCGGACTCCGTCCACGCGAGTACCGCACACCGGGACAATGCGCCCGAACAACCGGCGAAGACCGGATTCGGAGTGGGTTCCGACATGCCGCCATCGACCTTTCCTGCAAGCCCGGCATAACCGAGCCCTTTCCCGCAGCCCCCAGAGCCGCCGAAGGATCTGACCGTCCGAACGCTATCGACACCGCCGCCGGGAAGAAAACCACCGGCGATGTCCGATCTGTGCCACTTCCTCCACTAACGAGTGACCGTACCAGGCGCGACGCTCGCTGTCAGCGAAGGCCACCACCCGGACGGGTGACATACTTGTAGCATTACCGAGCACCGGAAACTGGACATTTAACCAAGACTTGAGGTCCCCTTCAGTGGCCGTGGGCCGACGGGGTGACGGGCAACCAACGAAAGTTGTCGGTCGGTCCACCGCGGGGCAACTTTCGTCGCTAGTCCGGTCCGGGAACCGCCGGTCCACCTCCGGGCCGGGGATCCGAGAGCTAACGTGGGGCTCGTGTCGGACGTCACTCCAGGTACTCGAACCACGCTGCGTGAGCAGCTCGGGCCCCGCGTGGGGCCCAAGCACGAACTGGCGACCCTGCTCAGCCTGGCGGTGATCTTCGGCGCGCTCGACGTGGTGATCAGCATCAACAGCCATCCCACCACCGGGTGGGCCGGCCCGCGCGCCGACCTGATCCTCCAGCTGGTGGTCGACGTCTCGGTGCTGGGGCTGCGGCGCTTCCCGAAGACGGTCGCCGGCATCGCGCTGGCGGTGACCTTCGCGACCGTGCTGGCCGACGCGCTCGCCCCGGGCCTGCTCTCCCCGGAGGACCCGGCCAGCCCGCTGATCCTGCCCCGCATCACGCCGGTCATCGTGATCTTCCTGGTCCGGACGCAGAGCCCGCGCGTCGCGTTCCCCCTTATCGGGGCGCTGGCGATCATCGGCAGCGAGCCGTGGGCGCCCAGCTGGACCATCACCCCGGTCGGCCTGCTCAGCACGATCGGCCCCGCGGCGGTCGTGCTGTACCTCGACGCGCGCAAGCAGCTGCTGCAGGAGCTGCGTGACCGCGCCGAGCGGGCGGAACGCGAGACGCACCTGCTGGCCGAGCAGGCCCGGTTCGAGGAGCGCCGCCGCCTGGCCGCGGAGATGCACGACGTCCTCACCCACGGGCTCAGCCTGATGGTCTTGCACGCCGGAGCGCTCGGCATCAGCTCGAAGGAACCCGACGTCCGCAAGGCCGCCGAGGAGATCCGCGCGCGCGGCGCGATGGCGCTCGACGAGCTGCGCGACCTGGTCGGGGTGCTGAACACGACCTCGGCCGACGTCTCCGAACGGATGGCGAACCCGAGCCCGCGGACCGGTTCGGCGGGCACGCCGGAGCAGCCGCCCGATCCTTCGACGCTGGTTGCCGAGTCGGTCGCGGCCGGCATCCCGGTGGAGCTGGACGTCGAAGGGGAGCGCTCGCAGATGTCCCCCACGATCGCGCGCACGGTCCACCGGATCGTGCAGGAGGCGCTGACCAACGCCCGCAAGCACGCGGCGGGCGCCGAAATCCGCGTCGAGCTGCGCTACCGGCCGGACGGCGTCGGCATCCGCGTGGTCAACACCCCGCCCCGGCGCCAGCCGGACGAGGTCCTGGCCGGCAGCGGCTCCGGGCTGGGTCTGTCGAGCCTGCGCCACCGGGTCGAGCTGGTCGGCGGCACGCTGCAGACGGGCCCGACACCCGACGGCGGGTTCCGGATCGCCGCCGACCTGCCGGCTTACGTGCCCACGACGGAGACGCGCCAGAAGTCCGGCCACCGCTGAATCTCGCGCCCCTGCGTTGCTGGCGGCGGCCGCACGCAGCAGCTGCCGGGCCGGGTCGCGGGCGAGCGGACCAGCGAGTGGGACCCGTTCCGCGGCACCGGTCGCCCGGCGCACGACCGGAGCCCGGCGGCAGGACTGGAGATTCTCCTACTACTCCCCCGCTTAAGGTCGGGCCGACCGCGATCCTCCCGACCAAGAACCTGGGGCCCACATGAAAGGCATCATCCTGGCCGGCGGCAGTGGCTCCCGACTGCATCCGGTCACGCTGGGCGTCTCCAAGCAGCTCGTCCCGGTCTACAACAAGCCGATGATCTACTACCCGCTCTCGGTGCTGATGCTCGCCGGCATCACCGAGATCCTGCTCATCTCCACCCCGCACGACCTGCCCGCGTTCAAGCGGCTCCTCGGCGACGGCGGTGAGCTCGGCCTGCAGCTCAGCTACGCCGAGCAGGCCCATCCGAACGGTCTCGCGGAGGCCTTCATCATCGGCGAGGAGCACGTCGGCGACGACACGTCCGCCCTCATCCTCGGCGACAACATCTTCCACGGGCAGGGTTTCTCGGACGTGCTGCGCGCCGCGACCCACGATCTCAAGGGCTGCGTCCTGTTCGGCTACGAGGTCTCGGACCCGCACCGCCACGGCATCGGCGAGATCGACGCCGACGGCACCCTGATCTCCATCGAGGAGAAGCCGGCCAACCCGAAGTCGAACCTGGCCCTCACCGGCCTCTACTTCTACGACAATGACGTCGTCGAGATCGCCAAGGGGCTCAAGCCGTCCGCGCGCGGCGAGCTGGAGATCACCGACGTCAACAACGTCTACCTCGACCGGGGGCGCGCCGGCTGCGTCGACCTCGGCCGCGGCTTCGCCTGGCTGGACACCGGCACGCACAAGTCGCTGCTGGACGCCGGGCAGTACGTGCAGACGATGGAGGCCCGCCAGGGCGTGCAGATCGCCTGCCTCGAAGAGATCGCGCTGCGCATGGGCTTCATCGACGCCGACCAGTGCTACGCGCTGGGCGAGCGGATCGGCAGCTCGGGCTACGGCGAGTACGTCATGGACTTCGCGCGCCGCGCGCGGCCGCTCACCGCGGTCTGAACCCCGGAGGATCCTTCCCATGCGCATGGTGGTCACCGGCGGCGCCGGTTTCATCGGCTCGGCCTACGTCCGCAACGTGCTTTCCGGCCACTACCCCGGTTTCGAGCCGGACGAGCTGGTCGTGCTCGACAAGTTCACCTACGCCGGCAACCGGGCGAACCTGGCGCCGGTCGCCGCCGACGACCGCCTGCGGGTCGTCACCGGCGACATCTGCGACCCCGAGGTCGTCGAGCGGGAGCTGACCGGCACCGACCTGGTCGTGCACTTCGCCGCCGAGTCCCATGTGGACCGGTCGATCGCCGGGTCGGCGGAGTTCGTCCGCACCAACGTGCTCGGCACCCAGACCCTGCTGCAGGCCGCGCTCGAACGCGAGGTCGGCAAGTTCGTGCACGTCTCCACCGACGAGGTCTACGGCTCCATCGACGAAGGCTCCTGGCCCGAGGACCACCCGGTCGCCCCCAACTCGCCGTATTCGGCCTCCAAGGCGGCCTCCGACCTGCTGGTCCGCTCCTTCTTCATCACCCACGGGCTCAATGCCTCGATCACGCGCTGCTCCAACAACTACGGGCCCTACCAGTACCCCGAGAAGGTCATCCCGCTGTTCGTCACCAACCTCGTCGACGGACTCCAGGTACCGCTCTACGGCGACGGCCTCAACGTCCGCGACTGGCTCCACGCCGACGACCACTGCCGCGGCATCCAGCTGGTGGCCGAGCGCGGCCGGGCGGGCGAGGTCTACAACATCGGCGGCGGCACCGAGCTGACCAACCGGGAGCTCACCGAGCGGCTGCTCGCCATCACCGGCCGGGACCACACCGCGATCCGGCCCGTCGAGGACCGCAAGGGCCACGACCGCCGCTACTCGGTGGACATCACGAAGATCTCCACCGAGCTCGGCTACTCCCCGCGGGTCGGCATCGACACCGGCCTGCGCGACACCGTCGACTGGTACAAGAACAACCGCGGGTGGTGGGAGCCGCTCAAGGGCTGAGCTACTGCGTGCGCAGCCGCGGCCACAGCTCGTCCCAGGCGATGGTCCGTCCACTGAAAACGGTCATCAGCTGCGGCACCACTTCCTGCCGGTGGGCGAAGGCCCCGGCCACCAGCGGGCTCGCGTCACCGACGAACAGGACGCTGTCGACGCTCTCGTCCGGGTGCCCGAAGTAGAAGTACCCGCGGTGCGCGCTGTAGACGTTCGGCAGTCCGCGTTCGCCGCCGAAGAGCTGCAGGTCGGCGGCGAAGGCGTAGCTGTCGGTCATGATCGCCGTCCGGGCCCGCTGTTCCGGCGGCAGCGAGGAGTAGACCTTGACGACGGCGTCGGAGAGCTGGCCGAGCTGACCGTCGGACTGCACGAAGACCTTCGCCGTCAACGGCACCAGCGGCACGTCGGGAATGCGCTCGGCCCAGGACTTCGGGTAGATCGGCAGCGCCACGAGCGCCTGCAGGACCGACGCCGCGGCCAGCAGCCAGCCGAGTGCCTTCGCGGCCGTGGGCCACTTGACGTCCTGCAGGCCCACCGCGCCGGCCGCGAACAGCAGCGCGTACAGGCTGTAGACGTAGTAGGACCGGCCCGACGTCAGCAGATAGGCCACGATCAGCAGCAGGAACGCGACGCCGAGGAAGCGGTACGGCCTCAGGTCGCGCGCGGCGAGCAGGCGCCCGAAGCCGAAGAGCGCGAGCGGCACGCCGATCACCAGGCCGGGCCCGGACAGCAGTTCGAGCAGGAACGGGCCGGTGCCGGGGAACTCGGCGGCGACGACCTCGGACATCCGGGCGTACGGCCAGCCGTGGAGGGCCTGCCAGACCAGCGTCGGCACGGTGGTCAGCGTCGCGACCAGCGCACCCGCCCAGAGCAGCGGCCGGCGGACGAGGTCACGCGGCCCGAAGACCAGCGACGCGGCGGCGAGCGTCACCCACAAGGCCGGGACCAGGAACTTCGTCTGCAGCGACACGGCCGTGGCGAGCCCGGCGGCGAACAGCAGCCGGTCGTCGGCCACGCCGTCGCGCCGCTGCCGGGTCCACCGCACGACCAGCCAGACGACGAGCGACCAGAAGAACGGGTCGATCGAGTAGGTCGCGAGGTAGTGGCAGATCAGCGTGGCGCCGGACATCGCGTACGCCGCGGCGGCGATGGTCTGCGCGACCCGGCGGCCGCCCAGCTCGCGGGCGATCAGCGCGCTCAGCACGATCCCGCCGACGGCGGCCAGCGTGGCGGGCAGCCGCAGGGCCACGAGCGAGCCGGGGAACAGGTGGTCCAGCCCCGCGGCCAGGAACGGCACCAGCGGCGGCTGGTCGAAGTAGCCCCACGCGGGGTGGTCGCGGCCGGCCACCACGAAGTAGGCCTCGTCGAAGGAGAACCCGTAGTTCCGGCTGGCGATGAGGAGCAGGGCTCCGGCGACTCCCGCGATCAGGAGAACCGGAGTCCGCGCGAACGCCGGGCGCGTGCGGCCCGGCCGGCTGTCGGTGGTCTCACTGGTAAGGGTCATACCTCGAGTAGACCCCGCCGGACCCCGCGCGCGAGACGGCCAGGAGTCCCCATTCGGAGCAACGAAAGTCGATCTCAGCGCGCGAACCCGCAACTTTGGTAGTCACTCTACGGTGCAGTTTAGATACTCATAGTGAGGGTACCGACGTCGGGGGAATCTCCTAGACTTCGCCGCGAAACCGCGTCCGGCCTGGGCTTTCTCGCGATACTGGCGACCATGACCCAGGGCCGGCACATCGTCTTCTTCAGCTTTCCGGGCGTCGGGCACATCAACCCGATGCTGGGCCCGGTCGCGGCGCTCGCCGAGCGGGGCCACCGGGTCACGTTCGCCGTCGCCGAGCAGTTCACGGGCCTGCTGCGCGACAGCCCGGCCGACGTGCTGCCGTACCACTCGGACTTCCCCGCGTCGGTCACCAAGGTCGACAGCGCCGACGACGCGGTGACGATGATCATCGACCTCATGCGCGAAGGCTTCGCGGCGCTCGAACCGGCGCTGGACCGGCTTTCCGGCGACCGGCCCGACCTCATCGTCCACGACACCATCAGCGGCAACGCCGCCCGCGTGCTCGCCCGCGCCTGGGACGTCCCGCTCGTCGAGAGCTGCCCCGTCTTCATCGAGAACGACGACGACGAGATCCCCGGCTCGCCCCAGCCACCCGAGGACCACCCCGCCGCCACCGACTTCGACCACCGGGACCCGCGTCTCGCGCGGTTCGGCGAGGAGTTCGGCGCGGGCGTCTCGGCGCTGCTCACGCGCCACGGCCTGGACCCGAACCTGGCGATGGAAAGCCTGACGCCGACCGGCGAAGAGCCGCGCCTGGTCTACATCCCCAAGGCGTTCCACTACGGGAGCGAGACGTTCGGCGAGCGGTACCTGTTCGTCGGCCCGACCGCGGACTGCTCCGTCCTCGAAGGCCACTGGACCCCGCCGGGTGACGACCGGCCGGTGGTGCTGATTTCGCTGGGCACGTCGATGAGCAAGGACCTCGGGTTCTTCACCGGCTGCATCGAGGCCTTCCGCGGCACGCCGTGGCACGTGGTGCTGACGCTGGGCCGCGGCGCCGACCTCGCCGCACTCGGCGAGCTGCCGCCGAACGTCGAAGCGCACAACTGGATGCCGCACCCGTCGGTGCTGAAGCACGCGTCGGCGCTGGTGTGCCAGGCGGGGATGGGGAGCGTCCTGGAGGCGCTGCGCTACGAGGTCCCGATCGTCGCGGTGTCCCACAGCGGCGAGACCCTGGCCAACGCCCACCGCATCGCGGAACTGGGCCTCGGCCGGCACGTCCCGGTCGCCGAGGCGAGCGGGCAGGTCATCTTCGACGCGGTGACGGCGCTGGCGGCCGACGACTCGCTGCCCGCCCGGCTCGCGCTGATGGCCAAGGAGATCGAGCAGGCGGGCGGCGCACCCGCGGCCGCCGACGCCCTGGAAGCCCTGCTCCCGTAGGCAGAATAGGGGTCTGAACCCGGCCCGCTCGTCGGCGGCGGCGGACGGGTGAGCGCCCGGCCCCATGCAGTGAATGACTCATTCCTGGCGTCCGGCGCCAGGAATGAGTCATTCACCGCATCCGAAATCTCAGGCGGAGCGGCGGAAGCCCCGCGTGGCGACGATCGCGCCGGTCAGGCCGATCAGGCCGGCCGCGCCCAGCGCCGCCAGACCCCCCACCCCCACCGGGTTGCCCAGCGCCAGGTTCCGGGACGCGTCGACCGAGTACGTCAGGGGGTTGACCGTCGCCACCGCGCGCAGCCACGCGGGCAGCGAAGACAGCGGGACGTACGCCGAAGAAGCGAACATCAGCGGGAACATCACCATGGACGTGACGCCCTGCATCACCTCGACGTTGGAGATCCAGACGCCGATGGCCATGAACATCCAGCTGAGCGACCAGCCCACCGCGATGCACATCAGCCACGCCAGCAGCACGCCGGTGAAGCCGCCGCCGGGCGAGAACCCGAACAGGGTCGCGGCCAGCACCAGCATGATCGCCAGCTGCAGGGCGTGCCGCACGACGTCCGCGAGGCTGCGCGCCACCAGCACCGACGCCGACGCGATCGGCAGCGTGCGGAACCGGGCCACGACGCCGTTGCGCATGTCGTCGAGCAGACCGACGCCCGACTGCAACGCCACCGACAGCGACCCCATCACCAGCACCGCGGGCATCAGGTAGTCGATGTAGGACACCCCGGCCGGGAACGAGCTGGTGCCGGCCAGGCTCGCGAACACCTGGCTGAACAGGATCAGCATGATGAGCGGCTGCAGCAGGCCCAGCAGCACGAGCGCCCGGGACGCCACGACCGCCCGCAGCGAACGGCCGGTCAGGATGATGATCTGCATCGGCACCGAGGTGCCCCGCCACGGACCGCTGCCGCCCGGTCCGGCCACAGTGGAATGGTCCGAAGCGGACAAGGTGGTCGGTGCGCTCATGGCTCAGTGCCTCTCGGTGTCGGTGGGGGAATCGGCCGGCCCGCCGGAGAGCGCGAGGTACACGTCGTCGAGCCGCGGGTCGACCAGCGCCAGCTCGACCGGCTCGACCGCGACGTCGTCGAGCGCGCGGACGACGCGCACGAGGTCGGTGGACTTCTCCACCGGCACCGTCAGCGCGAGCCCCGCGAGTTCGTCCACTCCGGACACCCGCGGGTCCATCCCGGCGCGGCGCACCGCGTCCGCGGCGCGCTCGGCGTCGGGCTTGTCGGCCAGCGTCAGGGTGACCGTGCGCTTGCCGACCTGCGCCTTGAGCGAGGCCGAGGTGCCCGCGGCGATCACCTTTCCCTGGGCCAGCACGACGATCTTGTCGGCGAGCCGGTCGGCCTCGTCGAGCATCTGCGTGGTGAGCAGCACGGTGGAGCCGTCGCGCACGAGCTGTTCCACGATCTCCCACATGGCGATCCGGGCCGCCGGGTCGAGGCCCGTCGTCGGCTCGTCGAGGAAGATCACGTCGGGGTGGCCGACCAGGCTGGCGGCCAGGTCGAGCCGCCGGCGCATGCCACCGGAGTAGGTCTTCGCCGGGCGCGCGGCCGCTTCGCGCAGGCCGAACGCGGTCAGCAGCTCGTCCGCCCGCTCCTTCGCCTCCTTGGTGGACGCGCCGAGCAGGCGGGCGATCAGGATCAGGTTGCGGAAGCCGGAAAGCTGCTCGTCGACCGACGCGAACTGGCCGGTGAGCCCGATGCGGCTGCGCAGGGTGACGGCGTCGCGCTGCACGTCCAGCCCGGCGACGCTGGCGTGGCCCGAAGTGGGCGTCACCAAGGTGGTCAGCACGTTGACCAGAGTGGTCTTGCCGGCGCCGTTGTGGCCCAGCAGCCCGCACACGGTGCCGCGCGGCACCTGCAGGCTGACGTCGTCCAGCGCGCGGACCTTGCCGAAGGTCTTGGTGATTCCCTCGGCCTCGACGAACAGGCTCACGGCCGCTTCCTTCCGCTGCGCCGAATCGGACATGGCAACAGTTAACACAGGAGGAATGCCCTATTCCCTGCTCACCGCGGGACCCGAGGGGTTCGCCTAGACATGGTTGACTGCCTGCCGCGCGCGACTAGCTTTCGAGTCATGACTCCCCCGCCGGGAAGCCACGTCGCCTTCCTCACCTATCCCGCCCACGGGCACCTCAACCCCACGCTGCCCGTCGCGGCCGAGCTCGTGCGGCGCGGCCACCGGGTGAGCTACGTCGTGGCCGGGCAGTACGCCGATGCCGTGCGCGCCACCGGCGCCACCGTGCTGCCCTACGAATCCCACGTGCCGAAGTCCTGGGACACCGTGGCGATCCCCGAGAAGATCACCGGTGACGTCGTCGCGGAGGCGGGCCTCGCCCAGGCGCTGGAAGGCTTCGCGCCGCTGCGGACCGCGCTCGGCGCCTTCGAAACCGACCGGCCGGACGTCTTCGTGTACGACGCTTTCGGTTACGCCACCGGACGTCTGCTCGCTCGCAAGTGGGCGATCCCGGCCATCCTGTCGTGCTCGACGTTCGTGGCCAACGAACGGTTTTCGCCGTACGCCTCGATGGCGGGCAAGGTCCCCGCGCCCGACCCGGACCACCCCGCGCTCGCCAAGGCCGCGTCGGTGGTCGGGGACGTGCTCGCCGAGCACCTGCCCGGCACGTCCGCCGCCGAGCTCGCCCAAGCGCGTGAGGACACCAAACTCGTGTTCCTGCCGCGGGAGTTCCAGCCCGGCGGCGACACCTTCGACGACGGGTTCGCCTTCGTCGGGCCCTGCCTGGGCGACCGCGCGGGCGGCTGGACCCCGCCGGACGACCGGCCGGTCCTGCTGATCGCCATGGGCAGCTTCGGCTACCACCACCAGCGCGAGTTCTTCGCCTCGTGCCTCGAGGCGTTCGCCGGGTCGCCGTGGCACGTCGTCATGACGATCGGGCGCCTGGTCTCGCCGGCGGAACTGGGCCCGGTGCCGCCGAACTTCGAGCTGCACCCGTGGGTGCCGCAGCCGGCCGTGCTGAGCCGGGCGAGCGGGTTCGTCTCGCACGCCGGGATGGGCAGCACCATGGAGTCGCTCGCGCTGGGTGTCCCGCCGGTGGTCGTGCCCCGCACGCTGGAGCAGGAGATCGTCGCCGACCGGCTCGCCGAGCTCGGCATCGGCGTCCGGGTCGACCCGGGCGACGTCGACGCGGCGTCGCTGCTGAAGGCCGTCACCGGCCTGGCCGAGGACGCCGACGCGCACGAACGCGTGGCCCGGATGCGCGAGCACATCACCGACGCCGGGGGCGCCGCGGCGGCCGCGGACCGCGTCGAGGCCCGACTGACCGCCTGACCGCCCGACCCAGGAGTGAATCCGACGTGGACACCACCGAGCTGACCGCTGCCCCGGAAATCGCCCCGGACGGCGGCGCTTCGCTGCTGACCTGGCTGGAGAAGATGCGGGCGGACACGCCCGTGTGGCGCGACGATGCCGGGGCCTGGCACGTGTTCCGGTCCGCCGACGTCCGCCGGGTCAGCACCGACGCGCAGCTGTTCTCTTCGGACACGACGCGCCTGACCTCGCCCGGGGACCAGGCGCCCCCGGGCACCCTGCTGGTCATCGACCCGCCCGAGCACCGCAAGCTGCGCCGCCTGGTCAGCCAGGCGTTCACGCCGAAGGTGGTCGCCGACCTCGAGCCGCGGATCACCGAGCTCACCCGGGAGCTGCTGGCCGCGGTCGAGCCCGACGCGACGGAGTTCGACCTGGTCGACGTGCTGGCCTACCCGCTGCCGGTGATCGTCATCGCCGAGCTGCTGGGCGTGCCGGCCACGGATCGCGCGCTGTTCCGGGGCTGGGCCGAGGCGCTGATGGCGCTGCAGGTCGACGACCCCAGCACCGGCGAGAAGCTGGCCATCGCGATCGAGGAGATGGAGACGTACCTCAACGCCCAGATCGCCGACCGGCGCGCGCGGCCCCGCGACGACCTGCTGACCCGGCTGGTGGAGTCCTCGATCGACGGTGAGCGCCTGACCGACGAGGAGGTCGGCAACTTCACCGCGTTGCTGCTGCTCGCCGGGCACGTCACCACCACCATGCTGCTCGGCAACGTCCTGCTCTGCCTCGAGGACGCCCCCGGCGCCTACGAGCGGGTCCGGGCCGAACCGGCGCTGGTCGAGCCGCTGCTCGAGGAGGTGCTGCGGCTGCGGCCGCCGTTCCCGCGCGTGGTCCGGGTGACCACGGCCGACGTCGAGGTGGCCGGCACGGTGATCCCCGCCGACTCGATCGTCTGGGCCTGGGTGGTGTCCGCGAACTACGACGAGCGCGAGTTCGCCGACCCCGCGCGGTTCGACCTGGCCCGCAAGGCAGGTGCGCACGCCGCGTTCGGGCACGGCATCCACTTCTGCCTGGGTGCGCCGCTGGCGCGGCTCGAAGGACGGATCGCGCTGGAGCTGCTGTTCGAGCGGTTCGAGCACCTGCGGATCGCCCCGGGCGCGGAGGTGCCGTTCCACGCCGGCGGCGTGTTCGGCGTGCAGCAGCTGCCGGTCACGACCACCGCGGGCTGACCGGCCGGGGAACCGCCGGCGAGCGGGAGGTGAACGCGCGGATGCCGCACTACCGAAGGTGCGTCCCGGGGTGCCGTACCTCCGGCCGGGCGGACCCCAGTGTTAGCCCCCAACCCCCCGACCGGCATTGACGGGCCATAACCCGTTGGCTAGCGTACGAGACGTCGTTTGGTTTGTTTCCAACGAAACGGACCGAAGCGCAGCTGGCCGGGTGGACTCGAGGAGCCTTCTGGGGAAGGGCTCGAGGTTTCCGCTGGGGTGGTGTGAATAACCCACCCGGACAGCTGCCGCCGACCCTCTTGAGGGGAGCTCGGGGGTCGTCGACGCCTTTTGTCCGTGGACAATGCTCGAAACGTAGAACGAATCTGGGGGTTCGAACTCGATGAACACGCGTGTCGATTCCTTGGCCGAGCGGCCGGCGGCGGTACCGCACGGCCTGCCGGCCGTCGCCGAAAGACAGAACCAGAACGTCGCCGCTTTCGACCTGTCCGATGTCTGCATCGCGAATCTGGGGCCGGATCTCCGGGTGATCGAGGCCAATGGCGACTTTCTCCGTCAGCTGGGCCGGACCGCGTCCGAGGTTTTCGGACAGAGCTTTGTGGACTTCGTGCACCCGAGCGCCAAACAGTTCACCCTGCAGCAGCTGGCGCGCCTGAACGAAGGCCGCCGGGACCGCTTCAGCGCGCGCCTGGTGGGCGTGCGGCCGGCCCAGCCGGTGCTCTCGGGCGGGCTGACCGGCATCGCGGTACGCAGCCAGTCCGGCCAGGTCACCACGATCGTCGTGCTGATCAAGCCGGACCGCGCCGTGGAGGCCCCGCGGCCGGCGATCGAGAAGACCAAGCTCCTCAGCGAGCTCGACGCGAAGGTCCTCGAGGGCGTCGCCGCCGGCATTTCGACCGTGCAGCTCGCGTCGAAGCTGTACCTGAGCAGGCAGGGGATCGAGTACCACGTCGGCGCGATGCTGCGGCAGTTCAAGTCGCCGAACCGCTCGGCACTGGTCTCGAAGGCGTACTCGCAGGGCATCCTGTGCATCGGCCAGTGGCCGCCGAAGGTGACCCCGCAGTACATCCGCTGAGCGCTTCGCTTCCCAGGGCCGGCCGGGCCGCCCGGGTGGGGTTCGATGTCCGGTTCGCGCCGGTATCGGTCCCGGCCCGAGCGCCCGGCCGGCTCTTTTCCCGGAAGCCGGGAAATCCCCTCGAATGCGGGTCGCGACGGGTGCGCGCGGCAGTACCCTGCGCTATCCTGCGAAGGCAGGGATCGATTTTCACGACGGCGGCGGCACTGGAAAGGTGAGACGCAGTGGGTATTTTCGGGAAAAAGGAAGACGATTCCAAGAAGAAGCCGTCCGACACCAAGGCGGACAACGCCAAGGCCGACGACGAAAAGAACCGCAAGCGCCGCAGCCGCCTTTTGGGCGGCGCGTACGGCGGCGGCAGCGGCGGCTGAGCCGGTACTCCGCTGACCGAGTGAATCGGGTGGGACGAGGGTGACCTCGGACCACCCGATTCTCGTTTCCGGGGTCCGGACGGCGAGAACTTCGGTACTGTTGGTCAGTTTCCACCTGCGGATCGGTGCGGCTACCGTGTGACAAGCGTGGTCGCACGGGGAGTGACCGTTGTGGGTGGGTGTGGGCGGTTCAGGGGGTGGTCCGTCGTGGTCCGTAGGGGTCGGTGCGGGGTACCCCGTGGAGCCCGGGCAAAGGTCTTGAATGAGTCATTCAGGACCTCCGAAGACCTGAATGACTCATTCAGGACGTTCGAACTCCGGCCGCACTGCCTGCACCACGGTGCGGTGCAGGCAGTGCGGGTGCAATGCGGGCAGTGCGCCACGGTGCGGGCGCGCGCGGTGCAGGCACGGTGCAGGCGCGCGGTGCCAGGCGCGTGCGGTGCAGGCGCGGGCAGGCAGGCAGGCAGGCAGGCACGGTGCAGGAGAGCGGGTGCAGTGAGGGCCACGCGGAGAGTCCTGGCGCAATGCGGGCGGTCCGGGCGGTGCGAGCGCAGGGCGGTCCAGGCGCGAGCGCCGTGCGGTGCAGGCGCGAGCGTAGTGCGGGCGCAGTGCGGAGCGAGCGCAGTGCGGGCGCGGGATCCCGAGCACGCGAAAAGGCCGCCTCCCCCGGACCGCGTCCGCTGAAGGCGACCTCCCACCCGCTCTACCTCAGCCGGCCCGGGGCACGACCGCCTCGGCCCATTCCGGCACCTCGAGGATCTCCACCACCGCGCCGGCCACACTGACCCCCGGTGCGATCCCGACCATCAGCACGTGGTCCCCCGGCGCCAGCTGACCCGTCCCGAGCATGTTCGCCAGCGACGCCACCTGGTCACTCGCCCCCAGGTGCCCGAGCCCCCGCCCGAAGTCCCAGTTCGACTTCTCCAGGGGGATGCCCAGCATCGCCAGCAGCCCGTCCTCGACGTACTTGCGCGAACCGTGGTTGTACGCGATGCGGGTGACGCCGTCGAGGCCGATGCCCGCCTCGGCCAGCACCCGGTCGATCAGCTCGGACCGCGTCTTCAGCAGGTTCAGGCCACTGTGGAGCATCGTGTCGCGGTTCTCGAACCCGAAGAAGTCGATGCGCTCGGCGAAGTCCATGAAACGGCCGATCGTCGCGCCCGGGGGGAACATCGGCTCGTCGCCGCGGTGCATGCCCTCCAGCTCGGGCACCGTGATCGAGCTCGCCGACTTCAACCGCGCGAAGCCGGATGTCGTGTTCAGCACCACCGCCGTCGCGCCGTCGCCGATGACGAAGTCGGGACGCAGGCAGCGCCAGCGGTTCACCAGCGGGGACGTCGAGTTGTCCGAGGCCACCGTCATCGCCGTCCCGCCGCCGCGGGCGATCAGGTACGTCGAGGCCAGCTCCAGCGCGCCGAACATGCCGTTGCAGCCCTGCCGCAGCTGCGCCGCCAGCAGGTCGCCGCCCACCAGGTGCCGCTGCAGCCAGAACTGCGGGAACCAGCCGTCCGGGCCCGAGTGGTAGTTGTCCGCGTACAGCAGGACGTCCAGCGCCTCCGGGTCGACACCCGCGCGGGCCACGGCCTCCTGCCCGGCCCACAGCGCCATGTCCGGGGCCGGGGTCTCGCCGGCGCAGGCCGCGCCGGTCAGCCCGGACGCCTCGGCGTCCTCGGCGGTCATCCACCCCTGCTCGATCGCCGCCTCGACGCCGGTGGTCGCCGGCACGTACGTGCCGATCCCGCTGAGGTAGACCTCCGCCAGCTTCACTTCGCCTCCACTTTCGCTCCCAGCCACGATTCGACGGCGTCGGCCGCGCGGATCTCCCCGCCGGCCAGCTCGACCTGCCCGCTCATCCACCGGACGCGCTGGGTGATCACCGGGTCGGACGCGGTCGCGGCGACCGCTTCGAGCAGTTCGTCCTCGGTGACCTCGGTGCGCGACACCACCCGGCCCAGGCCGAGATCGGCGATGCGGTCCGCGGTCACCACCTGGTCGCTCTGGGACGGCGTCACCACCATCGGCACGCCGTAGTGCAGTGCCTCCATGGCGCTGCCCAGCCCGCCGTGGGTGACGAACACGCGCGTGTGCGGCAGCAGCGCCGCGTGCGCGACGAACGGGTGCGCCTCGATGTTGTCCGGCAGCGGGCCCAGCTCGGCCGGGTCGACCCACCGCCCGAGCGTCAGCACGACGTGGTACGGCTGCCCGGTGAAGGCGCGCACGCACTTGCGGAAGAAACCCACCTGCTCCCGGCTGCGCGAGGTACCCAGCGAAATCAGCACGAGCGGCAGCCCGTCGGTGGGCGGGGTCCACTCCCCTGGCGGCGCCGTCCGGTCGAAGCACGGCCCGATGAACGCGAAGCGGTCGTCGAAGGTCTCACCGTGGATCTGGAACGCCTTCGGCAGGTAGACGAGGTGATAACCGGGGTCGCCGCCACCTGCGTCCACATCGGACAGACCGTGGTCGGCCAGCAGCTGCCCGGCGTGCTCCACGAACGCGGTCAGTGCGGGGTCGGTGAGGTCCGGTGGCGCGGCGGAGTCCGACTCGGCCTGCGCCTCGTTCAGGCGGAAGTGCTCGTTGGAGGCGAACTCCGGGCACGACTGCACCGTGGGCACCGACCACTTCCGCGCGATGAGCCGCGCGGTCTCGGACGCCGCCAGGTCGTGCACGACCAGGTCCGGCGGGTCGTCGGCGAACCGGTCCATCGCCGCGGAAAGCGGCGCGAGACCTTCGCCCATGAACGCCAGCATGGCCCGCAGCGCGTACCCGTCGGACGCGGTGTCGCCCAGCCCGGTCGCCCACGGGAACGTCGAGGTGTAGGGCAGTACTTCGGCCCCGGTCGCGGCCACCTTCGCGGCGAACTCGTCGACCACCGCGAAGGTGACCCGATGGCCGCGGCGCACCAGCTCGGCGACGATCGGGAGGACCGGCGCGACGTGGGCGTACGCGGGGAAACTGAAGACGGCGATGTGCCTGCTCACCGCTGCATCGTCGGGCACCGTCACCCCGGGACGCACCGGCTACCACGCAAGTTCTGGCTATTTCCCCCCAAAACCGCTTTGAACGTTTCTACGCCGGGACGACTAGGGGGTTCCACAGAGTTTCCCGGCGAGATCCGTCACGCGGTCACCGCGTCCTTATCCTGCAGACGACCGCACGAGGGGGATCTCAACAGCTGTTGCAAAGCAACGAAATGCACGTCATCGCGGGAAAGGGCAGACCGCGACCCCTGGGGAAGGACCTTTTCATGAAGACCAGCGTTGACGACCTGGCACTGTTCGGCGGCCCGATGGCCTTCGAAAAGACCTTGGTGGTGGGAAAACCGAGCACCGGGGACCGGGCGAAGTTCTACGAGCGGCTCGAAGTGGCGCTCGACAGCGGGCGCCTCACCAGCGGCGGCCCGCTGGTCAAGGAGTTCGAGGCGCGGATCGCCGACCACGCCGGGGCGAAGCACTGCGTCGCCACCTGCAACGGCACGATCGCACTCGAGGTGATGGCCCGGGCGGCCGGGCTCTCCGGCGAGGTCATCATGCCGTCCATGACCTACGTCGCTACCGCGCACGCGATGCGCTACCTCGGCCTGACGCCGGTCTTCTGCGATCTCGACCCGGCGACCGGGTGCATCGACCCCGAGCAGGTCGAGCGCCTGATCACCGAGCGCACGACCGGGCTGGTCGGCGTGCACCTGTGGGGCCAGCCGGCGGCCATCCAGGAGCTGGAGAAGATCGCCGAGCTGCACAACCTGACCCTCTTCTTCGACGCCGCGCACGGCATCGGCTGCAGCTTCGGCTCCCAGCCCCTCGGCGGGTTCGGCAAGGCCGAGATGTTCAGCTTCCACGCGGCGAAGGTCGTCACCACCTTCGAGGGCGGCGCGATCGTCACCAACGACGACGACTTCGCCCAGCGCGCCCGCTACACCCACAACTTCGGCTGGGGTGAGGAGCACGTCACCGAGTTCGCCGGCACCAACGCCAAGATGAGCGAGGCGTCCGCGGCCATGGGCCTGACCTCGCTCGACGCGCTGCCCGCCACCATCGCCGCCAACCGCTCCCACTACGAGCAGTACGCGGCCGAGCTGGCGGGGCTGCCCGGCCTGGAGATGCACCGCTACGACGAGGAGAACCGCAACAGCTACCAGTACAACGTCGTGAAGGTCGACGAAGACGAGTGCGGGCTGTCCCGCGACACGATCCTCGAGCTGCTGCGGGCGGACAACGTGCTGGCGCAGCGCTACTTCTCGCCGTGCGTGCACGAGTGCGAGCCGTATCGGACCGAGCGGCCGGTCTCGCTGCCCGCCACCGACGCGTTCTCCCGGCGCGTGCTCACGCTGCCGACGGGACCGTCGGTCACGAGTGAGCAGGTCAGCGAAGTCTCGGCCCTGGTGACCTTCGCGCTCGAGCACGCGCCGGAGATCCGCCGCCGCCTGGCCCGCTAGCTCGGGACAGTGATGCAGTGAATGACTCATTCCTGGCGCCGGACGCAAGGAATGAGTCATTCACTGCGTTCGCGCCGCGACCAGCTTCTCCAGGTCGGCCACCAGCTCGTGCGGGGTCGGCTGGGCCAGCGCGAGGTCACGCAGGCGGCGCGCGTTGGTCGTGAACTCCGGTTCCCCGACCAGCCGGGCCACGGCGGAGCGCAGGTCTTCGGCGGTGAAGCCGTTGTGGGTGAACAACAGTCCCGCGCCTTCGTCGACCAGACGCTGGGGACGCAGGAGGTGGTCGGCGATCGGCGTGGTGACCGTCAGCTGCGGGACGCCGGCCACCAGCGCCGCGCCGTAGCTGCCGAAACCGCCGTGGTGCACGATCGCCGCGCAGCTCGGCAGCACCGTGTGCAGCGCGACGGACTCGACGACCCGGACGTTCGCCGGCACTTCGCCGAGAGCTTTCCGCTGCTCGGGCACCAGCGCGGCGATCACTTCGATGTCCAAAGCAGACAATGCGGCCAGGATCTCGGGGATCGAGACGTAGTCGCCGCCGAAGGCGTCCGTGTTGGACGAACCCAGCGTCAGGCACACCCGCGGCCGCGTCGGCGGTTCGCGCAGCCAGTCCCACACCACGGCCCGGCCGTTGTAGGGGACGTGCCGCACCGGGAGCCGCCGGACGCCGGAGCGCGCGCCGAGCGACTCCGGCAGCGGGTCGATGGTCGCCTGGCCGGTGACGAGCTCTTCGTCGAACTCCACACCGAACGGGCGGCCGGTCAGGTCGAGCCAGTCGAACAGCGGGTCTTCCCGCTGCTCCGGCGGCTGTTCGGCCATCAGCTTGAGGAAGGTCGCGCGCATGGCGCACCAGACGTCGGCCCAGCACAGCTGCCGGACGTGCGCGGCGCCGCAGGCCTTCGCCGCGATCGCGCCCGCGTAGGTGAGCGCGTCCCAGACCACCAGGTCCGGCTGCCACTCCCGCGCGTGCGCGACCAGGTCCCCGACCATCTCGTCGTTGTAGATGGCGAACCCGGCCCACACGGTGAACGTGTAGCGCTGGTGCAGCGCCTCCCACGTGTGCGACGCCGGGTCGGTGTCGTTCCAGTTCGCGATGTCGGCTTCCTGGGCGTCGCGGTTCTGCTTCATGCCCTCGTGCATCGTGTTGTCCACGCCGACCGGCACCGCGGTCAGGCCGGTGCCGGTGACGACGTCGGTGAACCCCGGCGACGCGGCCACCCGCACCTCGTGCCCGGCCGCGACGAGCGCCCAGGCCGTCGGGACCATGCAGAACAGGTGGGACTTCTCGTCCAGCGTCACGAACAACACGCGCACGACGGGTGCCTTTCAGTGGTGGCGGGACAACGTGCCCGCGAGCCGCGTGGAGATGAGCCGCAGCACCTCGGGCTGGTGGTCGGCGAGGAAGAAGTGCCCGCCGTCGAACACCTTCAGCTCGAACTCGCCGTCGGTGTGCTCCTGCCAGGCCCGCGCCTCGTCGAGGGTGGTCTTCGGGTCGGCGTCGCCGGTCAGCACGGTGATCGGGGTGCTCAGCTTCGGTCCCGGCTGCCGGACGTAGGTTTCGGCGGCCTTGTAGTCGTTGCGGATCGCCGGCAGCGCCATCCGCAGGATCTCCTCGTCGCCGAGCACGGCCGCGTTGGTGCCGCCGAGCTTGCGCACCTCGGCGATGACCCCGTCGTCGTCGAGCTGGTGCACGGACTCGTCGCGGCGGCAGGAGGGCGCGCGCCGCCCGGACGCGAACAGGTGCAGCGGGGAAACGCCGTTCCGCTCCAGCCGGGTGGCGACCTCGAACCCGAGCGTCGCGCCCATGCTGTGGCCGAACAGCGCGAACGGCTCGCGGGTCCGCTCCGCCAGCACCTCGGCGACCCGGTCCGCGAGCTCGGGGAGGTTGTCGATCCCCGGCTCCAGCCGGCGGTCCTGGCGGCCCGGGTACTGCACGGACAGGACCTCGACCGAGCGGCCGAGCCCGGCGGACATCGGGAAGTAGAAGCTGGCCGAACCGCCCGCGTGCGGCAGGCAGAACAGCCGGACGGCGTCCGCGTCCGCGTCGTGGTAGCGGCGGAGCCACAGCTCCGGGTTCTCAGTCATGCGTGAACTCCGTCCTCAGGGTGGTCTCGAGCCAGCCGCGCACGGTCTCGGCGGTGGTGACGGCGTGGTCCTCGACCATGGTGAAGTGGTTGCCGGGCACGTCGACGACGGTGTCGGCGGTGTCCCAGTGCGTCTGCCAGTCCGCCGGGGCCAGCCGCTCGTCGGCCGCCGGGGGCTCGGACGAGCGGACCAGCAGGAGCGGCACCGACAGCTTCGCGGGCTCCCAGCCGGCCATGAGCCGGAAGTACCAGCTCATCGCCGAAAGCCGGGCGACGTCCATCGGCGCGAACACCTCCTCCCGGTCGAACATGCCACCGAACAGCTCGTCGCGGAAGCGGTCCAGCGGCGAGTCCTCGCGCGGCAGGTAGCTGTCGAGCAGCACGACGGCCAGGGGCGGCGTGCCCCGCTCTTCGAGGAGCTCGGCGGCGGCGTGCGCGAGCATCCCGCCCGACGACGACCCGAGCAGCACGAACGGCGCGCCGTCGGCGGCCCGCAGTACCGAGTCCGCCTGGACCTCGGCGACCGCGCGGACGCTGTTCGGCAGCGCCTCGCCCTTGACGAAGCCCGGCGTCGGCAGCGCGTGGACGTCGAGGTCGCCGCGGAACGGCGAGGCGAACCGGGCGTACTGGTGCACCCCGGCCAGCGCCACGTACGAGCTGAAGCAGATGAGCTTCGGCGTCCGCTCCCCGGCCGCGAGCTGCACCGACCCCGGCTGCCGCGCCAGGTCGGCGGCCGTGTCGAAGGTGGGCCGCAGCAGCGCCGCGTTCTGCAGCAGCTCGAAGCCCTCCTTCATCTTGCCGAGCTCGCAGGCCGTCCGGAACAAGGCGCCGAGTGTCTCGCCGGAGTCCACAGTGGACGCCGTCGGCGCGGCCGAAGTCACGTTCAGCTCGGTGCGCAGGTGCGCGGCGAGGTCCGCCGGCGCCGGGAAGTCGAAGACCAGGGTCGGCGGCAGCCGCAGGCCGGTGGCCGCGCCGAGGGCGTTGCGCAGCTCGACCGCGGTCAGCGAGTCGAAGCCGGCGACGAGGAACCCGACGTCCGGGCGCACGGCGTCCGGGCCGGCGTGGCCCAGCACGGTGGCCGCGGTGGCCCGGACCAGGTCGAGCAGGATCGCTTGCTGGTCCGGCTCCGGCTTCCCGGCCAGGGCGGCGCGCAGGGCGGCCTCGCCGGACACCGGGGCGGCACCCGTCGCGGCGCGCCGGGCCGGCCGTACGAGTCCCTTGAGGACGGAAGCGACCGAGCCGCCCAGCCCGGTGAGCTCGAGCTTCGCCGGGACCAGCGCGGGTTCGGCGAGCGCGGTGGCGGTGTCGAACAACGCCAGCCCCTGCTCGACGGGCAGCGCGTGGACGCCGCCGCGCGACATCCGCTTCCGGTCCGCCGAATCCAGCGCGGAGCTCATCCCGGTCTCCCACAGGCCCCAGGCCAGCGCCTGGGCGGGCAGGCCGCGGCCGGCCCGGTGGGCGGCGAGCGCGTCGAGGAAGGCGTTCGCCGCGGCGTAGTTGGCCTGCCCGGGCGCGCCGAAGGTCGCCGACACCGAGGAGAAGAGCACGAACGCCGAGAGGTTCCGGTCCGCGGTCAGCTCGTGCAGGTGCCAGGCGGCGTCGACCTTGGGCCGCAGGACGGCGTCCATCCGCTCGGGGGTGAGCGAGGACAGGACGCCGTCGTCGAGCACGCCGGCCGCGTGCACGACCGCGGCGAGGTCGGGAACGTCCGCCAGCAGTCCGGCGAGCGCGGCGCGGTCCGCGGTGTCGCAGGCGGCGAGCCGGACGTCCGCACCCAGCGCGGTCAGCTCGTCCCGCAGGTCGGTGGCGCCCGCCGCGGTCCGGCTGGTCAGCACGAGCCGGCGGACGTCGTGCGCGGTGACCAGGTGCCGCGCCAGCACGCGGCCGAGGCTGCCGGTGGCGCCGGTGAGCAGCACCGTGCCGTCCGGGCCGAACGGGCGTTTCCCGGTGGCGGCTTCGGTGGTCGCCCGGGTCAGCCGGGCAGCGAGCAGGGCACCTTCGCGAACGGCGAGCTGGGGCTCGTCGGAGAGGACCGCGGCGGGCAGCGCCGCGGCGGACGCGGCGTGGTCGTCGAGGTCGATCAGCCGGACCCGGCCGGGGTGCTCCGCCTGCGCCGAGCGGACCAGGCCCCAGAGCGGCGCGCACGCCAGGCCGGGGACGTCGTCGCCGGCCGCGGCGGCCACCGCGCCCCGGGTCACCACGACCAGGCGGGAGGGGGCGAACCGGCCGTCGGCCAGCCAGTCCCGCAGCAGCGAGAGAACGTCGTGCGCGGCCGCCCGGGCGACGTCCGGCAGCTCGCCGGCGGCCGGGGTCCGGACCACCAGGACCGCTTCCGGCACAGCCATGCCGAGACCGACCGCGGCGCCGAGCGCATCGAGGTCCACATAGGACTCGCACGTGACGCCGCTCGCGTCGAGCACCGGCCCGACCCCGAGGCGGTCGTCGCCCACGACGGCCCACCGCCGCGCGACGGCGTCGACCGGGGTCGCCGCGACCGGCCGCCAGTCGAGCCGGAACAACGACTCGGGCGCCTTCCGCGCCGGCCGCACCGCCCCGGCCACCAAGGGGCGCAGGACCAGCGCGTCGACCGACGCCACCGGGCGGCCGGCCGGGTCGGCCAGGGTCAGCTTGACGGTGTCGTGGCCGTTCGAGGTGACCGTGACCCGGACCGCGGTGGCGCCGCTCGCGTGCAGCGTCACCCCGCTCCAGGAGAACGGAAGGTAGTTCCGGCCCGCCCACCCGGCGACCGTGCCCAGCACGTGCAGCGACGCGTCGAGCAGCGCCGGGTGGAGGCCGGACCGGGCCGCGTCCGCGTGCTCCTCGGGCCGCAGGGCCACTTCGGCGTGCACCTCGTCGCCGAGCCGCCAGGCCGCGCGCAGGCCCTGGAAGGCCGGGCCGTAGCCGAACCCGCCCTCCGGGCCGCCGGTGTAGAGGCCGTCGAGGTCCAGGGGCTCGGCCCCGGCCGGCGGCCACTCCGTCAGGTCTTCCGGGACGGGACCGGGTTCGGCGGCCAGCCGGCCACCGGCGTGCCGGGTCCACGGCTCGTCGTCGAGTCGCGAATGGACGGTCACCGGCCGGGTGCCCGCCTCGTCCGGTGCGCCGAGAACGACCTGCAGCTGAACGCCGTCCCGTGCGGGCAGGGGCAACGGCGTCTCGATGACCAGCTCGTCGATGCCGCCCGCGCCGACCTGTTCACCCGCGCGCAGGACCAGCTCGACGAACCCGGTGCCGGGGAACAGCGTGCTGCCCGCGACGACGTGGTCGGCGAGCCAGGGGTGGGTGCGGGGCGAGATCCGGCCGGTGCACACCACGGCGCCGTCCTCGGCGTTCGTGACCGACGCGCCGAGCAGCGGGTGGTCCGGGCGGTCGAGGCCCGCCATCGTGACGTCGCCCGCCGGGGTGAGGGAGAACTCCGGCCAGAACCGCTCGTGCTGGAAGGCGTACGTCGGCAGCTCCGCCGGATCGCCGGGTCCGCCGAGGACGGTCCGCCAGTCCACTGTGGAGCCATCGACGTGCAGTTTGGCCAGCGCGGTCAGCAGTTCCCGCGGCTCGTCTCGGTCCTTGCGCACCAGCGCGGTGACCAGCTGCCCGTCATCCAGGCAGGCGGCGGCCATCGCGGTGAGGACGCCGTCCGGGCCCAGCTCCGCGAACCGGGTCACGCCCAGTCCGGCGAGGGTGGCGACGGCGTCGGCGAACCGCACGGTTCCCCGCGCCTGGCGCAGCCAG
The DNA here is from genome assembly GCF_040682775.1 of Amycolatopsis sp. NPDC051106. Classification (NCBI taxonomy): domain Bacteria; kingdom Bacillati; phylum Actinomycetota; class Actinomycetes; order Pseudonocardiales; family Pseudonocardiaceae; genus Amycolatopsis; species Amycolatopsis sp. NPDC051106. Next base: position 23,979 of record NZ_JBFBBQ010000004.1, read on the forward strand.
TACTCCGGCGAGGCGAGTTCACCGGCGGTCGCCGGCGCGCCGGTCAGCGTCGAGACGATCGGGATGGCGGGCGGTGAGAACGTGACGTCGGCCAGGACGCGGCCGAATTCCGCGAGCATCGCGTCCATGTGCGGCGAGTGGAAGGCGTGGGAGACGCGCAGGCGCCGCGTCTTGCGTCCGGCCCACTGCCGTCCGACCTCCAGGACGCCGTCCTCGGCGCCGGAGACCACGACGGACGCCGGGCCGTTGACCGCGGCGAGTTCGACGCCCGCGGGCAGCGTCGGCACGACCTCGGCCTCGGTGGCCTCGATCGCGAGCATCGCGCCCCCGGCGGGCAGCGCCTGCATCAGCCGGCCCCGCGCGGCGACGACGGCGCAGGCGTCGGGCAGCGACCACACGCCCGCGACGTGCGCGGCCGCCAGCTCGCCGATCGAGTGCCCGGCGAGCCGGTCGGGGTGGACGCCCCAGGACTCCAGGAGCCGGAACAGGGCCACTTCGACCGCGAACAGCGCGGGCTGGGTGTAGCCGGTCTGGTCGAGCAGGTCGGGTTCGGTGTCGATGACGTCCAGGAGCGGCCGGTCGAGGTGGCCGTCGAACTCGGCGCACACCTCGGCGAAGGCTTCGGCGAACACCGGGAACTCGCGGCGCAGCCCGGCGCCCATGCCGAGCCGCTGCGCCCCCTGACCGGTGAAGAGGAACGCCGTGTCCCCCTCGGCGCGCACGCCCGTGCTGACGCCGGGGGCGGGACGGTCGGCGGCCACGGCGGCCAGCCCGCGGACCAGCTCGTCGCGGTCGACGCCGACGACGACCGCGCGGTGGCCGAAGACCGTGCGACCCGCCAGTGCGGCGCCGATCCTGGCGGGCTCGCCGCCGTGGGTCGCGACGTGGCTCAGCAACCGCTCGGCCTGGCCACGCAGAGCCTCCAGACTGTGCCCCGACACGGCCCAGGGCACCCAGCGCCCCAATGTGGCCTTGGTTGCGTCAGACGCACCGAAGGCCGCCTTGGGTGCGTCTGACGCACCGAAGGCCACATTGGGGCGCTGGCAACGCACCCAAGGCGGCCTTCGGTGCGTCCAACGCACCCAAGGCGGCCTTCGGTGCGTCCAACGCACCCAAGGCCACATTGGGGCGCTCGGGGTCGGCTGGCTCAGTCCTCCGCGCGACGGCGGCGGCGGGGCGTCGAGCCCGTGCCGCCGTTCGCCGCCAGGAGCTCGCTCACCGAACGGCCCGCCGTGTGCGAACCGCTGCCCGGCGGGCCCTCGGGCGACCGGTGGCCGTTGTGGGCGTGGCCGTTGCTCGCGCCGTTGTGACCGTTGCCGTTCTGCGGCACGTCCGCCGGGTCGACCGGGGTCATGTTGCGGCGCGACATCGACGCCCGCTCGGCGACCATGCCTTCCCACGCCGGGGGCTCGCCGTCCGGACGACGGCGCCGGCCACCGCCCGTGGGCTCCGGAGCGGGCACCGGCGGCATCTGCTGCGACTCGTCCGGCTTGCGGCGACGGCCACCCGAGCGGCCCTGGAAGTTGCGGACCGACTCCGGGAGCGTCGGGTTCACCATCGGCGCGTCGGCGTTCGCGGCCTCGGCGGGCGCGCGGTGCGAGCCCCCGTGGCGGGACGCCGGCTCGTCGAGGATCGGCGACATGTCCGCCCGCGAGAACTGCTCCAGCCGCGACGGGCGGCGGCCGTCGGCCGCCGGGACCGGCGTGGTCGGCGGCACCACCGGCGGCAGGTTCGTGCGCGACGGCTGCCGCGCGGCCGGGCTGTTGTTCGGCACCGGCGTCGTCGGCGGGACGACCGGGGGAAGGTCTCGACGCGAGGCCGAAGCGTCCCTCGGCATCGGCGGGGCCTTCGGCTCGGGCGGCTTCGGCCGGTTCGGCCGCTGCCGCTCGGCGAAGTCGTCGCGGTTCTGGAACGCCGCGCTCAGGTCGGTCACCGGCCGCAAGTCCGACCGGGACATCTCCGACGGCTTCACCGGCGGGGCCGGCCGGGGCGGCACGGGCCGCGGCGGCTCGGGCGCCTTGCGCTGCTCGGGACGCGCGCCGTTCGGCTGGCCGCCGACGCGAGGCAGGTCCGTGCGAGACCGTTCGACACGCGGCAAGTCCGTGCGAGACCCTTCCACGCGCGGCAGGTCCGTGCGGGACCGTTCGACGCGCGGCAGGTCGGGACGCGACATCTCGACGCGCGGAATGTCCGGACGCGACATCTCCACCCGGGGAATGGCGGGCATCGACCGCTCCACCCGCGGGATATCCGGCATCGACCGCTCGACACGCGGGATGTCGGGCCGCGACATCTCCACGCGGGGGATGTCCGAACGCGACACCTCGCCCGGGCGCACGGGCGAGCGCGACGGGTCGACGCGCGGCAGGTCCGGCCGCGACATCTCGGCGGGCCGCATCGCCGGCCGCGACAGCTCCGCCCGGCGGGCGGGCGGCGGCTCGGGACGGCGGATCTCCGTCTTCGGCTCCGGGGCGCGGCGGATCTCGGTCTTGGGCTCGGGCCGCGGCACCTGGCGCGTCGGCTCGGCGGCGGCCTCGGGACGGCGCTCAGGCTGCTTCGCGACCTCTTCCGCGTTCGGCAGCCGCATCGGCTGCGACTCGGCCTGGCGGCGGGCCGCCTCGGCGCGCAGCTCGGCGGCCTTCAGCTCACGCTGCGCGGCGTTCAGGGCCGGGTCCACGGCCGGCACCGGCGGACGGCGTTCGCTCAGCGGCTTCGGCCGGGCCATCTGCTGGGTGCTCTGCGCGTTGACGTTCGCCGGGGCCTTCGGGGCCGGCTTGCCGCCGAAGCCCTTGCCCTTGCCGAGCCCCTTGCCGTTCGCGGGCTTGCCGTTCGACGCCTTGCGGCGGCGCTCGTCGAGGACCCGGTCGATCAGCTCGGTCGGCCGCTCGCCCGCTTCGGCGGGCTTCTTCCCGGCCATCAGCTGCGCCGGCTTCTTCTTCGGCGCGGCGTCGGGGATCATCCGGTTGTCGTCGGAGACCTTGCGCATGCGGGTCGCCTGCGCGGTCAGCGCGACGCGTTCGAGCAGCACCTCGCCGCCGAACAGCGACTGAAGACTGTCGCGGAGCGCGGACACCTCGGCGCGCAGCGCCTGCAGTTCCTCGCGGCCGCGGGAGTCGGCCTCGCTGCGGTTCTCCGCCTCCACCTCCAGCTCGAATTCGCGCCGGGCCGCGATCTCGCGTTCCAGCTCCAGCTCGTACACAGCCTGCGCCTCGGAAACCGCGTCCTCGCTCTGTGCCGCGTGCTTGCGGTACTTCACGGCGAGAAAAGCGCCGATCAGGGCAGCCCAGAGGGCGGCGACGATCCCGAGCCTGAGATAGCGGAGATCGTCGCTGAGCACCAGTGCGAGGGTGGCTCCGATGGCGAGGACGAATCCGACGACGAGCCACGGCCTGCCCAGTAGGCGGCCGCGCGAGTCGTCACCCACGCCGGTCATGCCTGACACCGTACCTGCTCGTAATCCGAACGAGACCTACTCGGTCCCGCGAGCGGTGGGATTCCAGCGCTAACCGGTCGTCCCGCGAGTGTGCTCCCGGTCTTGGTCACGGGGGGTCCGGCAGCAGTGCTCCAGCCACAAACCCGCTGCTACCAGCGCCGCCGAGGACGCCACGCCGACTACGCCGGCGCGGGTGTCGAGCACCGCCGCGACGAATTCGTCACGTCGCGGGAGGACGTAGGCCAGCGCGGCCAGCCAGGCGCCGCCCATGAACGCTCCGGCGAGTGACGAAGCCTTGGCGAGGGCCACCGATCGGGCGATCCCGATGGCGGCGACGACGCGGCCGTGCTTGATCCGGGAACGAATGGAGAGCGCGATCCCGGCTTCGACCACGGCCAGCACGGCGAAGGTGACGCCGGCGAACGTCGGCAGCTGCGGCAGTGAGCCGTACGCCACCACGAAGAGCAGGTAGCCGAGGGCCAGGCCGAGCAGGCCGGCCACCACCAGGTCACGGGGCCGGGTGAAGTGCATGACCCAACCGTACCGAGCCGGGACATCCGGTGCCCTGGCCTCTCCGAGAGCCTAAGGTTGACTCTCCCCCTACTGGAGAGTTCATCATGCGTCTTGTGGGCACCACCGCGACCTTCACCATCGGCGAGCTGGCCCGGCGGACCGGCCTGCCGGTCAAGACCATCCGGTTCTACTCGGACGAGGGCCTGCTGCCCCCGACCGACCGAACGGACGCCGGCTACCGGCTCTACGACGCGGCGGCGATGGCCCGGCTCGAGCTGGTCCGCACCCTGCGGGAGCTGGGTCTGGGCCTCGCCGACGTCTCCGCGGCCCTGACGCAGTCGGCGACCGTCGGCGAGCTGGCGACCCGGCACGTCGAGGCGCTGGACGAGCAGATCCGGCGGCTCCGGCTGCGCCGGGCGGTGCTGCGCGCGGTAGCCAAACGTGATTCCGAGCTGGAGGAAGTGAACCTGATGAACCGTCTCGCGTCGATGTCCGACGAGGAGCGCAAACGGCTGGTCGACGAGTTCTGGGACGAGATGGTCTCGGGACTGGAGATCGACGAGCAGTTCTACGAGCGCATGCGCGCGGGCAAGCCGGAACTGCCCGACGATCCGACGCCCGAGCAGCTCGAGGCCTGGATCGAGTTCGCCGAGCTGGTGCAGGACCCGGAGTTCCGGGCACTGATCCGCGGCATGAGCGAGACCCAGGCCCGGCAGATCCGCGAAGGCGAATTCCAGCAGCCCGCGGACGCCTGGCAGCAGAACTGGCCCGGCTGGGTTTCCCGCGCGGAGACGGCGCTGGCGGCCGGGGAATCCCCCGCGTCGGAGGCGGGGCAAGCGCTTGCGGCCGAGATCGCGGCCGCGACGGCCCGGCCGGACCAGGACCCGGCGTCGGCGGAGTTCCGCACGGAGATGGCGGACCGGTTCGCCACGAGCGGCGACCCGCGGGCCGAGCGCTACTGGCAGCTGCTGGCGATCATCAACGGCTGGCCGCCGGTCCCGACAGCCCAGCCCGCGGTGCGGTTCATGATCGAAGCGCTGCGCGGCTGACCGCACGGGAACAGCAACTCGGCGACGACCCGGGGGTGACCGGTAACGGCCACCTCCGGTTCACCGATAGGCGGTCTTTCCGACTGCCGGCCGCTGGGGGACCCCCGGTTTCAACGTTACTCGCTGGACCGACGATTCCGGGCCCACGCAGTCGAGTTGTCCACAGGCCCCGACCCGGCTCAGCGCAGCGGCAAGTCCGTCCGGCGGACCGTGGCGACCTCGTCCGCCGGGCGGGCGGCGAGCAGGGCGGCGATCGGGCCGTGCCCCGGCAGCACCGCGGCCGGCTCGATCTCCGCCCACGGCACCAGCACGCTCGCGCGGTCCGGCGTCCCCGGGTGCGGCAGCAGCAGCTCCGGGTCGCCGGACGTGACGCCGTCCACCGTGACCACGTCGACGTCCAGCGTCCGCGGGCCCCAGCGCAGCTCGCGCACCCGGCCCGCCGCCTGCTCGGCCGCCTGGCCCGTGCGCAGCCACGCCCAGTGGTCGCGCGCCGGGTCGTCGACGACGCAGACCGCGTTCAGGAAGTCCGGCTGGTCCTCGACGCCCCACGCCTTCGTCTCGTACACGCTCGACACCGCGACCAGCGCGGGCCGCACGGCGTCCAGCGCCAGCTCCAGGAAGCCGAGCCGGTCTCCGAGGTTCGAGCCCAGCGATAGGACGGCCCGGCTCATCGGTTCCGCCGCACCGTCACCGCGACGTCGTCGAAGGTCAGCGGGATCGGCGCGGACGGCTTGTGCACCGTCACCTCGACCGCGCCCAGCCGCTCGTCGCGCAGGACCTCGTCGGCGATCTTCCCGGCGACGCTCTCGATGAGGTCGTACGGCTCGCCAGCGACGATCCCCGCCGCCAGCTCGGCCAGCTCGCCGTAGTGCAGCGTCTTGGTCAGGTCGTCCGACGCGGCGGCCGGCCCGAGGTCCAGCCACACGGTGATGTCGACGACGAACTCCTGCCCGTCCCGCTTCTCGTGCTCGAACACGCCGTGGCGGCCGAACACCCGCAGGCCGGTCAGCGTGATCCGGTCAGACATCCGGCGAACCCTTCCACCACGCGGCGGCCACGGTGACCGCGTCCAGCGAAGCCCCGACCTCGTGCACCCGCACGCCCCACGCGCCCGCCGCCGCGGCGAGCGCGGAGATGGCGGCCGTGGCGTCCTCACGGCCGTCCGGCGGCCGCGGCGTGCCGTCCTCATCGGACAGCAGCCGGCCGAGGAACCGTTTGCGCGAAGCGCCGACGAGCACCGGGAAACCCAAGGAAAGCAGCGAATCCAGCCCGCGCAGCAACGCCCAATCGTGCTCGGCGTCCTTCGCGAAGCCCAGCCCGGGGTCCAGCACGATCGCGCTTTCGGCGACGCCGCCCGCGAGCGCTTCGTCCACTCTGGACAGCAGTTCGGCGCGGACGTCGGCGACGACGTCCTCGTACTTGGCCAGGGCCTGCATGCCGCTGCTGTGCCCCCGCCAGTGCATCAGCACCCACGGCACCCCGGACTCCGCGGCGACGCGCGCCATGTCCGGATCGGCCAGCCCGCCCGAGACGTCGTTGATCACCTTCGCCCCGGCTCCGAGCGCCGCGGCGGCGACGGAGGCGCGCGTGGTATCGACCGAGAGCTGGATGCCCTCGCCGGCGAGGGTGCGGATCACCGGGATGATGCGCTGCAGCTCGGTGTCGGCATCCACCCGGGCCGCGCCGGGCCGGGTCGACTCACCACCGACGTCGATCAGGTCGGCTCCGCGCGCCCACATCCCGCGGGCGTGCTCCAGCGCCTGGTCGAGCCCGAGGTACCGGCCACCGTCCGAAAAGGAATCGGGCGTCACGTTCAGCACGCCCATCACGACGCACCGGCCGGGAGCGGGAAGCCCCACGCTCACCGGCGCGCCCTGATCAGAGCGAGCGCCTCCGCCCGGGAAGAGGCGGAGTTCTTCAGCTGCCCGCGCACGGCGGAGGTGGTCGTGCGGGCGCCGGGCTTCCGGATGCCGCGCATGGCCATGCAGAGGTGTTCGGCCTCGATCACGACGATGACCCCGCGCGGTTCGAGCTTCCGCACGATGGCGTCGGCGACCTGGGAGGTGAGGCGCTCTTGTACCTGGGGGCGCTTGGCGTAGAGGTCGACGAGCCGCGCGAGCTTGGAAAGCCCGGTGACTTTGCCGGCGGCGTTCGGGATGTACCCGACGTGCGCGACGCCGTGGAATGGCACCAAATGGTGCTCACATTGGCTGAACATCGGGATGTCCGTGACCAGCACCAGTTCTTCGTGGGCCTCGTCGAAGGTGCGGTCCAGCACCGAGTCGGGCTCGGTGTACAGGCCGGCGAACATCTCGTGGTACGCGCGGGCGACCCGGGCGGGGGTCTCCTTGAGACCCTCCCGCTCCGGGTCTTCGCCGCACGCCAGAAGGAGCTCGCGGATCGCCTTTTCCGCCCGGTCCTGGTCGAAGACCGGGCGGTCGGCGTCACTGGGACTTGTCTGGTCCATCCGCGTCACGACGCTGCTCCCCCTCGCTCTGCTGCTGGTTGCCGCCGGCTTGGTCGGCGAACCAGCCATGCTCGCGAGCGCGTTCTTCACCACCGGGCCGCCACGACTGGCCCGGCTGACCGCCCGGCGAGGTCGCGGGCGTCCAGCCCGGAGGGGCACCGTAGTTCGGTGGGCCGCTCTGGCCCACCGGGCCACCCGGGTAGCCGCCGGCCTGCTGGTTGCCGTGGTTCTGCGGCCAGTGCGCCGTGCCGTTGGCGCCACCGTTCGGGCCGCCGTAGGGACGGCCGCCGTTCGGGTAGGCACCCGGCTGCGGTGGGGCGTACGGGTTGGCGTTCGGGTCGGCCGGCGCCGGGTACGGCGGGCCGCCGGGCAGGTCGCCCGCGCCCTGGGCGGTGCCGACCGGGGTCGGCTCCGGCTTCAGGACCGGCTTCTCCTTCTCCGGCGGGGGCCACGGCTCGCCGCGCTCCATCGCCAGCTCGCCCGGGGTCTTGATCGGCGGCTTGTCCGACGGCGTCCGCTCACCGAACTCGTTGAACACGGTGATGTGCGGGCGCTTCTCGACCGTCGCGAAGATCCGCTCCAGGTCCTTGCGGGTCAGCGTCTCCTTCTCCAGGAGTTCGATGACCAGCTCGTCGAGCACGTCCCGGTAGGTGTTGAGCACGTGCCACGCCTCGGTGTGCGCCGTCTCGATGAGCTTGCGCACCTCCTCGTCGATCTCGTGCGCCACCTCGAGCGAGTAGTCCGCCTGCCGGCCGGCCGAGCGGCCCAGGAACGGGTCGCCCTGCTCCTGGCCGTACTTGACCGCGCCGAGCCGGGCGCTCATGCCGTACTCGGTGACCATCGCGCGGGCGATCTTCGTCGCCTGCTCGATGTCCGAGGACGCGCCGGTGGTGGGCTCGTGGAAGACGAGCTCCTCCGCCGTGCGGCCACCCATCGCGAAGACCAGCCGCCCGATCATCTCGGAGCGGGTCATCAGGTCCTTGTCGTCTTCCGGGACGAGCAGCGCGTGCCCGCCCGTCCGGCCGCGCGGCAGGATCGTCAGCTTGTAGACCGGTTCGATGTCCGGCATCGCCCACGCGGCGAGCGCGTGCCCGCCCTCGTGGTAGGCCGTGATCTTCTTCTCCTTCTCGGAGATGATCCGGCTCTTGCGGGCGGGGCCGCCGACGACGCGGTCGACGGACTCCTCGAGCTCGACGTCGCTGATGACGTGCCCGTTCTTGCGGGCGGTGAGCAGCGCGGCCTCGTTCAGCACGTTCGCCAGGTCGGCGCCGGACATGCCGACGGTCCGCTTGGCCAGGCTGCCCAGGTCGGTGCCCTGCGCGATCGGCTTGCCCTTGGCGTGCACCTCGAGGATCGCGCGCCGGCCGCGCATGTCGGGCGCCGAGACCGGGATCTGCCGGTCGAAGCGGCCCGGGCGCAGCAGCGCCGGGTCGAGGATGTCGGGCCGGTTGGTGGCCGCGATCAGGATGATCCCGCCGCGGGCGTCGAAGCCGTCCATCTCGACGAGCAGCTGGTTCAGCGTCTGCTCGCGTTCGTCGTGACCGCCGCCGAGGCCGGCGCCGCGCTGGCGGCCGACCGCGTCGATCTCGTCGACGAAGATGATGCACGGCGCGTTCTGCTTGGCCTGTTCGAACAGGTCACGGACACGCGAGGCACCGACACCGACGAACATCTCGACGAAGTCCGAGCCGGAGATCGTGTAGAACGGCACGCCCGCCTCGCCGGCGACGGCTCGCGCGAGCAGCGTCTTGCCCGTACCGGGCGGCCCGTAGAGCAGCACGCCCTTCGGGATCTTCGCCCCGAGTGCCTGGTAGCGCGCCGGGTTCTGCAGGAAGTCCTTGATCTCGTACAGCTCTTCGACGGCCTCGTCGGCACCCGCGACGTCCCCGAAGGTCGTCTTGGGCATGTCCTTGTTCAGCTGCTTGGCCTTGGACTTGCCGAAGTTGAGGACGCGGTTGCCGCCGCCCTGGGCGTTGTTCATCATCCACATCAGCAGGCCCAGCACGAGGGCGAGCGGGATGGCGAAGATGAGGATCTGCGTCAGCACGCCCTGCTGGGTCACCTTGGTGGTGAACTTGATCGGCTGACTGCCGGCCTTCGCCGCGGTCAGCGAGTCGTAGATCGGGCGGGTGGCATCCGCCGGATACTGCGAAATGATCTGGGTGACCTGCTGGCCGTCCACGTCGATGGGCTTGGCCAGCAGCAGTTTGAGCTGCTGTTCCTTGTCCTCGAGGCTGGCTTCCTTGACGTTGTTCGAGGAGATCTGGGAGTTCGCCACCGAGATGGGTGCCTGGGTGTACCCACGATCACTGTCGAAGATCGTGTTGTACGCGAACAACGCCAGCAACCCCGCGACGATCCACAGCAGTGGGTTCCTGAGCACGCTCTTCCGGTTCATACGACTCGGCCCTGGTGGCCTCGACCCTCCCTGGTTGGGCGGCTCCTGTGATACCCGCCATCACGATCTTGACAACCCGTGGTGCCTGGACACCCGTCCCATCAGGGTACCGTCCGCTGCCGCGTTCATCCCCTGTGAGCCTCTCGCAGGTCAACGGGCGATACCGCGCCCGGGTTCCCGCCCGGCGTCCACACCGGTCACGCTAGCGCGTGCCGTCCGACACACTGCTCACCATCTCGCCCAGCCGCGTCCGCAGCGTGGCCGGGTCGGCGGGAGCGACCGTAACCCACTCGCGGCCGTCCGTACCTGCGCGGGAGAGGCTGAGGTAGCGCCCGGTCGCGGTGTCGAACCAGGCCAGCACGCGGGACCGCTGCTTGGCCCCGACCTGCGAACGGCTGTTCGCTGCCAGCTGACCGCCGCGCTGCCTCGGCTGCCCGGAGATGCGGCCGTACGCCTCCCGCGGGTCGGCCGTGACGCGTTCGCTGAGCGGTGTCCGGCGCGCCTTGCCCCGCTCTTCGGCCGGGTTCGACGGCAAGGACACGGGCACCCGGATCGGCGCGGTCCGCAGGGCGTCGTCCAGCGGAAGTGTGACCGACGCCTCGCTGCCGCGCGGCCCGGCCGGGAGCACGCCGACGACGGCGGAGACCAGGCCGTCCGGTGGGACGTCCCGCAGCCAGATGCCGGCGGCGTCCTGGACCGCGAGGACGCCCTTGGTGTCGTCGGCCGCCGCCAGGACGCCGACGGTGGGCGCCTCGAACTGCGGGATGTGCAGGGCGTCGATGGTCAGCGGGGCGAAGGCCAGCAGGTGCAGGGCGTCTTCGATCGGCGGCGCGAGCCTGCCGCGCGGTTCGCGGACGCCCCGGGCCTTCAGCTCGACGTCGACGCGGTGGCGCAGCGAGACCCGCTCGTCTTCGGTCGCGCCGTGCGATCTGACCAGCAACGGGTACGGCAGCTCGCCGACCTGCGCCGACTCCCAGAGGAAGTCGAACGCCAGTGGCGAGAAGAACTCTTGCATCACTACTCTCCCGGATCGGACTCTTGCTCAGCGTAGCCCGCACCACCGACAAGAAGTGCTCGTCGGCCGGGCACGCTCGGAGAAGCCGGAGCCCGATCTTGGCAGAGAGCGCGGACCCACCGGTGGCCGCGGTGCGCGGAAAGGCGTCCTCGCAGGCGGTGCGGGAGAGACGGCGTCAGACCGTGCTGGTCGTCGCCGCTCCCGCGAGCATCTCGCCGAGCCGGTGGCGCAGCGTCGCCGCGTCGGCCGGGGCGATCGTGATCCAGTCCCGGCCGTCGTGGCCGCGGGTCGCCTGGGTGAAGTAGCGGCCCGTCTCCGTGTCGAACCAGCTCAGCACCGGGGTCCGGGTGCGGCCGCCCATGCGGGAGCGCGCGTTGGCCGCGATCTGGCCGCCACGCAGCCGTGGCTGGGCGTGCAGCTTCGCCAGCGCCTTGCGGTCCTCGTCGGCCGAAGCGCGCTCGTCGCCGTTGCCGCGGCGGGACAGGAAGTCGACGCCGTGGGCGCCGACCAGCTGCTCCAGCGGGACCGTGACCGACTTCTCCGACCCGCGCGGGGCGCCCGGGAGCAGCGAGACGATCGCGCTCGCCAGCCCGTCCACCGGGCACGGCTGCAGGTGGAGGCCGCGCGTGTCCTGCACCGCCAGCAGCCCCTGGCCGCCCAGCACGCCGGCGATCGCCAGCAGCGGTTCGGCGTCCGGGGCGATCAGCTGGACCGCGTCCAGGCTCAGCTCGGACTGCGCCAGCACGCCGAAGTAGTCCTCGACGTGGGGTTCCGGCCGGCCGCGGCCGTCGGCCAGCCCGCGGGCGACCAAGCCCTCCAGCGTGCGCTGACGCAGGATCGACCGCTCGTCCACGGTTTCGCCGTGCGAACGGATGCGCAGCGGGTACGGCAGCTCGCCCAGCCCGGCGGACTCCCACAGGAAGTCGACCTCGGCCGGGGTGAGCAGCTCCGCGTTCGGCATCGAGCCACCCCCATGAGAAACCGGCCGGGCACGCCGTCGGCGTGCCCGGCCGAAAGGATCAGCGGTCTTCGTCGTCCTCGGACCACGCGCCGATGACCGGCGGCGGGGTCGCCTGGTTCGCGCCGAAGGCCGCGTCCGGGTCCGCCTCGATGAGGAACGACGCGTGCGTGTGCTCCTCGTCCTGCTCGCCCTGAGCGCCGTGCGGGGCCATGCCGCCCATGCCGCCCGGGTTCATCGGCGGCGGGGTCTGCCCGCCGATGGTGCCCGCCGACGAGACGAGGCCCTGCTGCGGAGCCTGGGCCGACGCGGCGCTCTGGCCCTGGCCTTCGGCCGAGGCGAGCGACGTCTCGTTCTCGGCCTTCGCGCCGGACCGGTTGCCCTTGCCCAGCGCGCGGGAAGCCAGCGCGCCGAGGCCGCCGGCGGCACCGCCGAGGCCGAGGCCCATGCCGATCTTGCTCAGCGGGTTGCCGCCGCCCGGCTGCCCGGCGCCCGAGCCCGCGTGGCCCGCGCCGGTGGCCGTACCCGGGCCCGCGACGGACCCACCGGGGCCACCGGGGCCGTCGCTGCCGAGCGCCGCCGCGTCCTGGCCGAAGCCACCGGCACCGGCGCCGTGGACGCCGTTCGGGCCGGCGACGCCCGCGTGCTGCGCGTCGAACGCACCGCCGTGGCCGCCGAAGCCCGAGCCGCTGGAAGCGAACACCGCGCCGCCCGCACCGGACAGGCCCTGGACCGGGCCGGTGCTGCCGACGCTGCTGATGCCGCTGAACGAGATGGAGTTGTGCGAACCCGTCGGCTTCATGCCGAGCGACTCCGGGCCGAAGCTCGGGGTCGAGCCGTCGACCTCGCTCATCGACTTGGTGTAGGCGTTGAAGAACGCGACCTGCTGCGCCTTGACGTCGTTGGCCGCGTCGGCCTGCGCCTTCTGGTCGGCGATCAGCGCCGCCGGGCCGCCCGCCAGCGCGGCCGCCATGGCCTGCTTGGGGTCGTAGTCCTTGGGGGCCGGCATCTTCTTGACCTCGGCCGCCGCCGCGGCCTGCCGGGCGAGCCGGTCGGACATCGTGTGCGCGGCGTCGGAGGCCTGCGAGCCCGAGTTGGCGATGGCCACCAGCGCGCCCTGCGCACCGGCGGCACCGCGGCCGACCCACGCGTTGCCCAGCTCGGAGATCGCGTTGTACAGGTGGTCGGACACCTGCTTCAGCTCGGTGCCGTGGTGCGCCCAGGCGTGCCCGGTCGCCTCGGCCGTGCCGGGGTCGTTGTTGTTGACCGCGCCTTCGTACAGCTGCTGGCTGGCCTGCGCGTTCCAGTTCGGCGGGTTGGCGATCGCGCGGTCGCTGCCCATGTCGAAGCCGCCGGCGCTGCCGCGGGCGTTGTCGACGATGTTCTGCGCCGACGAGTTGTCGCCGAGCGGGACCAGTGAGCCCGGGTCGGTCGACGAAGGCTGGTCGCTGTGGTTCGGAGCCATGATTTCGAGTCCCCCTCTGGGCTCAGGCGTTGCGGAACGGGTCGGCCGCGGCCTGGTCGATCTCGTGGTACCGGGACATCGCCGTGACGATGCCCTCCTCGGCGGCGGTGTACTGGTCGAGCAGGTTCTGCAGCGCGGCGGCGTAGGAGTCGTTCCCGCCGTCGGCGCGCTGGACGAACTTGGCGGCCATCGCGTTGCCGACCGGGTTGTCCCCGAGCTTCGGCGGCTGCGCGAGGGTGCCCGCTCCGCTGAGCAGGGCCTCGACCGCGTCCTTGCCGGTGCGGATCTTGTTCAGCACGGTCTGCGCGGCGTCCGGGTCGATTCCGACCTGACCCGCCGCGGCCGCGGCCTTGAAGGCGTTCGCGTCGGCAGCGCTGCTGTTCCCCATCTGAGCTCTCTCCCGTTCCCCCGACCCGGTCACCGCGGGCACGAATGGTCTTCGCATAGGTTAACGCACGTGATCAGAGCCTATGACGCAATCCGCGAAGCCGGGGTTCCGCGGATCCGGTAGTTGCGGTGAACGGTCGGTGAACTCCGCCGGTGCGCTACGCCGTGTAGACCTTCGGGTCCAGCGTGCCGATGTAGGGCAGGTCCCGGTAGCGCTCGGCGTAGTCCAGGCCGTAGCCCACGACGAACTCGTTGGGGATGTCGAAGCCGATGTACTTCACCGGGACGTCCACCTTGACCGCCTCCGGCTTGCGCAACAGCGAGACGACCTCGAGGGACGCGGGGTTGCGGCTGGCCAGGTTCTTCAGCAGCCACGACAGCGTCAGGCCGGAGTCGACGATGTCCTCGACGATCAGCACGTCCCGGCCCGCGATGTCGCGGTCGAGGTCCTTGAGGATCCGCACGACGCCGGACGACGACGTCGCCGAGCCGTAGGAGGAGACGGCCATGAATTCCAGCTGCGTCGGCAGCGGCAGCGCACGGGCGAAGTCGGTCATGAACATGACCGCGCCCTTCAGGACACCCACCAGCAGGAGTTCACCCTGCCCGTTGGCCGGATAGTCGGCGGCGATCTGCGCCGACAGCTCCGCGATCTTGTCCTGGATCTGCTGCTCGGTGACGAGCACGGAGGCGATTTCGCCCTCGTACACGGGTCATTCCCCTCGGGTGGTGGGTTGGGAGGTGACGCAGAGCCTGCCACGCGACCGCCGCGCCTCCAAGTTGCCCGGCAACCAGACGCCGCCCTGACCACGCCACCGGGCGACGAGGTCGTCGACCGCCCGCAGGTGCGCGTCGGTGAGCTCGCGCACACCCGATTGCAGCAGCCACCTGCGGATAACCCTCCGGCGGATCGCCGCGGGCTCGGCCGTGAGGACGCCGGCGTCCAGCCCTTCGGGGCCGCCCGCGCGGGTGAAGATCATGTCCGCCATTGTGTCCAGCGCCTCACTGTCCTCGCGCAGTTGCGCGGCCGTGCGGGCCAGTGCGGCGGCGACCCCGCCGTTGAGGACGTCTTCGAGCAACGGCAGGACTTCGGTGCGCAACCGGACCCGCGTGAAGCGCGGTTCGGCGTTGTGGGGGTCGGACCAGGGCTCGACGCCGAGCTCGGCGCAGGCGGCCCGGGTGGTCGCGCGCGGCACCGCCAGCAGCGGGCGGCCCCACGGTGGGTCGTGCGGGCGCATCCCGGCGACGCTGCGGGGGCCCGAGCCGCGGCCGAGCCCGAGCAGGACCGTTTCGGCCTGGTCGTCGAGGGTGTGGCCGAGCAGGACGAGGTCGTGGCCGGCCAGCGCGCCGTAGCGGGCCTTGCGCGCGGCGGCTTCCGGGCCGCCGGGGCCGGTCACGTCGACGCGGCGCACCTCGGCTTCGTCGGCGCCGAGGGACTTCGCGGCCGCGGCGGCGTCGCGCGCGATCTTCGCCGAGCCCTCCTGCAGGCCGTGGTCGACGACCAGCGCGCGGACGCGGTGGCCGCGGTGCCGCCCGACGTACGCCGTGGCCTCGGCGAGCGCGAGGGAGTCGGCGCCGCCGGAGACCGCGACACACAGCTCGGGGGGCGCTTCGACCGCGTCCAGGAAGGCGCGGACGGCCCGGCGGACGGCCGCGACCGCCGGCCCGGTCATCCGTGCAGGCGCCGGACCCACGCGGCCGGGTCGGCGATCTCGGCGCGCGAGGGCAGGGTGTTCGGCGACCGCCAGACGGCGTTGAACCCGTCCATGCCGACGGCGTCCACGACGTGCTTCGTGAACTTCGCGCCTTCTTCGTACTGACGGATCTTCGCGTCGACGCCGAGCAGCGCGCGCAGCAGCCGGTCGAAGACGCCGCCACCCTTGCGCCGGGCGGTGAAGCGCGCGCGGATCGTGTCGACGCTCGGCACCACCTGCGGGCCGACGGCGTCCATGACGAAGTCGGCGTGACCCTCCAGGAGCGTCGAGAGCGCCAGCAGCCGATCGAAGACCGCGCGCTCCTTCGGCGACTGGAGCAGCTCCGCGAGGTTCAGCTTCGGCCCCTGCTTGATCGCCTCGGGCAGCCGGCCGACCAGGTCGGCGAGGCTGTCGCTGCCGCCGCCGGCGAGCCCGGAGACGAGCCGCTCGACCTCGTCGGCGAAGTAGTCGCGCAGCCAGCTGACCGCGGTGAACTGGAGCCGGTGGGTGCACTCGTGCAGGCAGACCCAGAGCCGGAAGTCGTGACCCGGCACGTCCATCGCGCGTTCGGCGGCGACGACGTTGGGCGCGACCAGCAGCAGCCGGCCTTCCCGGTCGGGGCCGCCGAAGGGGTCGTATTGGCCGAGCACGCGGCTGGCCAGGAAGGCGAGCACCAGCCCGGTCTGCACGCCGGCGCCACCGGCCAGGATCGGCCCGAACGGCCCGCCCTGCTGCGGCAGCGCCCGCCCGGTGAGCGCGTCGAGGCCGGCCGCGGCCGAACGCACCCAGCCGGGTCGGTCGACGACCTCGCCGGGCAGCAGCGGCAGGTCGAGACCCAGGCTCGTCAGCTGCCGGACGTGCCCTTCGGCCTCCATGGTCAGCTCGCGCAGGTCGGTGACGGCCGCCTCGGCCTCTTCGCGCGGAACCTGCGGGCCGCCGCGCACGAGCAGCGCGCCGGTCTGCGCGGCGAGCGCCCAGTCGACCATGGGCCGGGTCTCGGTTTCCTGACTCACCCTTCCGACGCTACCTGGCCCGGACGGGTTTCCGGCCACGATCTTCGTACGGTTCGGTGACCCCCGGCTACGAACACCCGCACTTGCGCAAGCTCGTGGCGAGGGCGTCGATGGCGTCCCGGCCCGGCTGCTGGTCGGAGCCGTTGGACATGAACGCGAACACCAGCACCCGGCCGTCCTGGTCGAGGACCAGGCCCGCGAGCGTGTTGACGCCGGTGAGCGTGCCCGTCTTCGCCCGCACCCAGCCGCGGCCGGCCTGCGACGCCGGCGTCTCGAACCGCTTGTCCGCGAGGGTGCCGGACCCGCCGGCCACCGGGAGGCCGGCCAGCATCGCGCGCAGCTCCGCGGTGTTCGGGTTCTTGCCCTCCGGCGCCGCCGCGGCCGCCATCAGCTGGGTCAGCAGCTTCGCCGGGATCTTGTTGTCCGTCGAGATGCCGCTGCCGTCGGAGAGCTTGACGCCGGTGGTGTCGAAGCCGTGGTCCTTGAGCACCTTGATCGTCGCCGCGGCCCCGCCGGCGAAGGTCGCCTCCTGGCCGGTGGCCAGCGCCACCTGCCGGGCGAGGGCCTCGGCGAGGACGTCGTCGGACAGCTCCATCGTGTCGGAGACCAGCTCGGTCAGCGGTGCCGACTTCACCTCGGCGAGGACCTTCGCGTCCTTCGGGGCAGTCGCTTGGCCGCCGCCCGAGGCGCTGAGCTTCGACGCGATCGTCGACGCCAGCGCGCTGCCCGCGTTGGGCACGCGCTGCGAGTTGTTGTTCTTCGGGTCCTGACGCCCGGCGTCGGCCATCACCGAGCCGATCTGCGTCGCGAACGTCGAGGGCGCGTCGCCCGCGGCCCAGCCCGGCGCCGTCGTCGCGCCCTTGAAGAGGCTCAGGTCGACCTGCACCTTCTTCACGTTCGGGTTGGCCTTCTTCACCTGCGCGACGAGGTCGTCGACGTGCGCGGCGCCCGGGTAGAGCGGCGACTCGGTGCCCAGCGGCAGCGCGGTGAGGGTGACGTCGCCGCCGCCGACCAGGATCACCGTGCCCGGGTCGGCACCTTGGACGATCTTCGTCGACAGGCGCGTGTTCGGGTCCATCGCGAGCAGCGCGGCCGCGGTGGTCAGCACCTTCGTCGTCGACGCGGGGGTCACCGCCGCCGACGCGTTGTGGTCCCAGAGCGTGGTGCCGCTGACCGGGTCGACGACGCTGCCGTTGAGCTGGCCGAGCGCGCCGTTCCCGGCCGGGCCGGCCAGCACGGACTTGACGCCGTTCGCGGTCGGCGCCTGCCCGGCCGCGGCCGGCCCCTGCAGCTGGCGCGTGGCGGCGGCCGGGTCCGGGCTGTCACCCTTCGGCGCGTTCGGCGCCCACGGCAGGCCGAGGCGGTTCGCCACCTTCGGCGTCGCGGCGGCGACCCCGCCGCCGGCCAGCACCAGCAGGACGACCACGACGAGCGCGATGATCTTGCCCTTGCGCTTCTTCTTCGGCGGCTCTTCCGCGGAGGCGGCCGCCGGCTCGGCCGGCGGCGGGGGCTCCGCGGGCGCGTCGGTGCGTGGTTGCGGCTGCTGCTGGAAGGCCCCGGGGAACTGGGTGGGCCGCTCGATCCCGACGGTCGCCTCGGCGTCGAACCGCTGCCCGTCCGGTTCGATCCGCATCGGCCGGGCCAGGGACCCCGCGGACGCCGGCGGGACGACCCCGCGCGGAGGCTCCGGCGGCAGCACGGGACGGCGGTCGTCCGGCACGTCGAGGCGCTGTGCCCAGGGTGCGTCGGGGCGTTGCTGGGGTTCCGGGCGCTTCAGCTGCTCTTCGCGGCGCTGCTGCTCTTCGCGCCACAGCTGCAGCTCTTCCCGCCACGGCTGCGCTTCGGGCTTGTCCGGCTGCGGCTCGGCGGGGCGATCCGGCTGCTCACCGGGCCAGACGTTGCGCTCGACGGGCACCCACGGCGCCTTCTGGGGCTGCTGCGGCGCCATGTGCTGCGTGCTCTGGGCATCCGACTGCGGCTCCGCCTCCAGGTACTGGGTGCTCTCCGCGGCCGGTTCCTCGAGCTTCTGCTTCACCTCGATGTACTGGGTGGACTCCGCGACCGGGGCGGGCTCGGGCGGTGACTCCGGCTCCGGCTCGGCCGGCTTCTGCTCCGGCTTGCGCGAGCCGAGCCGGTCGGCCAGGTCCTGCTTGGCCGGCGTCGGCGGGGGCGGCGGCTCCTCGGCGGGCGCGTTCAGGCCCGGGATCGGCTCGGGCTCGACGTTCGGCGCGAACCACGACCCCTTCGGCGCCTCACTGCCTGTGACCTTGGGCACGCCGGACTCGCCCGAAGCGCTCGCGGGCGGGTCGGGCAGCGACATCGGCGTGGTCTTCCGCGCGCCGGACGACGAGCGATCTTCGTCCGACGAAGGCCACATCGGCTGGTCGTTTTCCGGCACCCACCACTCCTTCTCACCTGCCCCGGAAGGGGCCAAGCTCACATGCCGCGAGGCCGACATCGATGCGACCGCGAGACAGGGCGTAGTCCACACTAGGAGACGTCAAGACAGTCACTAAGGTTGCCGCCCGCGACGCGTGGGCACGCCGGATCCATCGAAAAGAAGCAGTGAGGACGCCGTGGAGTTCGACGTCACGATCGAAATCCCCAAAGGGGAGCGCAACAAGTACGAGGTCGACCACAAGACCGGCCGCATCAAGCTGGACCGGACCCTGTTCACGGCCACGCAGTACCCGGCCGACTACGGCTTCATCGACGACACCCTCGGCCAGGACGGCGACCCGCTGGACGTGATGGTGCTCGTCCAGGAGCCCACCTTCCCCGGGTGCCTGATCCGCTGCCGCGCGATCGGCATGTTCCGGATGACCGACGAGAAGGGCCCCGACGACAAGGTCATCGCCGTTCCGTCGAACGACCCGCGCCTCGAGCACCTGCGCGACATCCACCACATGAACGAGTTCCACCGCCTGGAGATCCAGCACTTCTTCGAGGTCTACAAGGACCTGGAGCCAGGCAAGAGCGTCGAAGGCTCGTCCTGGGTCGGCCGCACGGAGGCCGAGTCGGAGATCGCCCGGTC
This sequence comes from Amycolatopsis sp. NPDC051106, assembly GCF_040682775.1. Lineage (NCBI taxonomy): Bacteria > Bacillati > Actinomycetota > Actinomycetes > Pseudonocardiales > Pseudonocardiaceae > Amycolatopsis > Amycolatopsis sp. NPDC051106. The sequence goes on from NZ_JBFBBQ010000004.1 coordinate 43,405, forward strand.
GTACGAGCGCGAGACCGACCGCCTGGCCAAGGAGAAGGCCAACGGCGGCGCGGCCCACTGACGTCACGCGAAAGAGGCCCCTCGGTTCCGAGGGGCCTCTTCGTGTTTCAGCGGGTCAGTGCGCCAGGGCGAGAGCCGGGGCGGCGTCCGCCTCAGCGTCCGCGCGCTGCTCCATCGCCGACTTGTCCGACAGCGGCTTCTCCTTGAGGAACCACACCAGCGCGAAGCCGACGGTCAGCACGATCCCGCCAACCAGGAACACCGTGCTCATCGACTCGGCGAAGCCCTGCAGGATCGGCCGCGCCAGCGTCGGGTCGAGCGTGGACAGGAACGACGTGTCGTTGACGTCCAGGCCGCTCTTCATCTGCTGCGCGAACTCCGGGTGCTGGGCCAGCGCCGAGGTGTAGGCCGGCGTGGTCATCGCCGAGCGGACGGCGTTGGCGATCTTGTCGCCGACCGTGCCGAACAGGATCGACAGGAACACCGCGGTGCCCGCCGTGCCGCCGATCTGCCGGAAGAACGTCGCCGCCGAGGTGGCGACGCCGATGTCCTGCGGGCGGACGTCGTTGGTCGCGGCCAGCACCAGCGTCTGCATCGAGGCGCCGAGGCCGAGGCCGATCACGAAGGCGATCACCATGACCAGGCTCAGCGAGGTGTCGACGGTGATCGTCGCCAGCGCGAACAGCGCCGCCGCCATCAGGCCGATCCCGGCCACCGCGAACATCTTGTACCGGCCGGTGCGGGAGATCACCACGCCGCTGCCGAGGCTCGCGAGCATGATGCCGAGCGTCAGCGGGAGCATCTGCAGGCCGGCCTGGGTCGGCGTCGCGCCCTTGACGATCTGCAGGTACAGCGGCAGCGACATCATCGCGCCGAACATCCCGGCGCCCTGCACGACCGTGACGAGCGTGGACATCCGGAACACGGGGGCCTTGAACAGGCGCAGCGGCAGCAGGGCGGCGTCGCCCATCCGGCGTTCGATCCACACGAAGGCGGTCACGCCCAGCGCGCCGACGGCGTACATCGCGATCGAGGCGGCGGAGCCCCAGCCCCACTCCCGGCCCTGCTCGGCCACGACCAGCAGCGGCACCAGGCCCACGGCCAGCGCCACGGCGCCCCAGTAGTCGACCTTCTGGTCGACGCGGGTGTGCGGGAGGTTCAGCACCTTGGTGACGACGGCCAGCGCGGCGAGCGCGATCGGGACGTTGACCAGGAAGACCCAGCGCCAGCCGGTGATGCCCGCGAAGGTGTCGATGCCGGCGAAGAAGCCGCCGACGACGGGGCCGGCGACGCTCGAGATGCCGAACACCGCCATGAAGTAGCCCTGGTAGCGGCTGCGCTCACGCGGCGCGGTGATGTCGGTGATGATCGCGAGCGCCAATGACATCAGGCCACCGGCACCGAGGCCCTGGAACGCGCGGAACGCGGCGAGCTCGTACATCGACGTGGCCATGCCGCTGGCCAGCGAGCCGACCAGGAACAGCGAGATCGCCGTCAGGTACATGGGCTTGCGGCCGTAGAGGTCGGACAGCTTGCCGTACAGCGGCGTCGAGAGCGTCGCGGTGATGAGGTACGCCGTGGTGGCCCAGGCCTGCAGTGACAGGCCGTGGAGCTCGTCGGCGATGGTGCGCATCGACGACGAGACGATCGTCTGGTCGAGCGCGGCGAGGAACATGCCGAGCATCAGCCCGGACAGGACGGTCAGGATCTGGCGGTGGGACAGTTTGCCGTTCGTCGCGGCTGCTCCTTCCGCCGTGGTGGTGTCGCTCATGGTGGTCTCCCTTGGTAAGCCTTCACCGTAGTTGCTTGTACCTGCCAACTACTTGCCTCAACCAAGTATTCCCCCAAAGCTTGTATGATGCAACCAACTTTACTGTGACCCACGTCTCCCAGCCCCCCGAACGCCCTGAAGGCCACCATGAGGGCATCCAGGTCCCTCATGGTGGCCTTCAGAAGCTTCGCGTCAGACGGAGTAACCCGGGATCGGGAACGGCGCCAGGAATTCGCGGATCTCCGCGGCGATCGAGTCCAGCGAGGATTCGTCGGCCGCCGCGGCCGCCGTCACCGTGCGGTCGATCCACTCCGCCACCTGGACCTGGTGCTCCGGCCGCAGACCGCGGGTGGTGATCGCGGACGTGCCGAGGCGGATGCCCGACGGGTCGAACGGCTTGCGCGGGTCGAACGGCACCGTGTTGTAGTTCAGCTCGATGCCCGCGCGGTCCAGGGCCTGCGCGGCCGGCTTGCCCGCGACCGCCTTGTTCGTCAGGTCGATCAGCAGCAGGTGGTTGTCCGTGCCGCCGGACACGAGGTCGTACCCGCGCGCCAGCAGGGCGTCGGCCAGCGCCTTGGCGTTCGCGACGATCGTGTGCGCGTACTCGGAGAAGTCCGGGCGTTGCGCTTCGCCGAGGGCGACGGCGATCGCGGCCGTCGTGTGGTTGTGCGGGCCGCCCTGCAGGCCCGGGAACACCGCCTTGTCGACGGCCTTCGCGTGGTCGGCGTCCGACAGGATCATCGCGCCGCGCGGACCGCGGAGGGTCTTGTGCGTCGTCGTCGTGATCACCTGCGCGTGGCCGACCGGCGACGGGTGCGCGCCGCCCGCGACCAGCCCGGCGATGTGCGCGATGTCGGCGACGAGCACCGCGTCCACCTCGCGCGCGATCTCGGCGAACGCCGGGAAGTCGATCGTGCGCGGGATGGCCGTGCCGCCGGCGAAGATCAGCTTCGGCCGGTGCTGGCGCGCCAGGTCGCGCACCTGGTCGAGGTCGACGCGGCCGGTTTCCTTCGCGACGCCGTACCGCACCGGGGTGAACCACTTGCCGGTCGCGGAGACGCTCCAGCCGTGCGTGAGGTGGCCGCCGTCCGGCAGCGCCATGCCGAGCACCGTGTCGCCCGGCTGCGCGAACGCGAGGTACACGGCCAGGTTCGCCGGAGACCCGGAGTACGGCTGGACGTTCGCGTGGTCGGCACCGAAGACGGCCTTCGCGCGCTCGATGGCGAGCAGCTCGACCTGGTCGATGAACTGCTGGCCCTCGTAGTAGCGCTTGCCCGCGTAGCCCTCGGAGTACTTGTTGGTGAGCACGGTGCCGGTCGCTTCGAGCACGGCCTGCGAGACGTAGTTCTCCGACGCGATCAGGCGGATCTTGTCGTGCTGGCGCTGGGCTTCGTCCTCGACGAGCCCGGCGATCGCGGGGTCGGCGGCGGCGAGCGCGTTCAGTTTCGGCTGGTGTGTCATGGCGTACTCCGGCTCTGGAGTGGCCTTCACCCAGGCGCGCGGTGCCGGCCTCGTCGTCGCTTCCCGGTGGTGCTCCACCTCGATGGCGCCAGTCGCTGCTGCACGTAAGAGCCTAGTCCAGCACGACCGCGTGCCTCAGTCCACGACCGCGACGCCCATGGACCGGGCCGTGCCCGCGATCGTGCGCATCGCCCTCTCGACGTCGGGCGTGTTCAGGTCCGGCAGCTTGCGCTCGGCGATCTCCCGCAGCTGCTCCGTCGTGATCTTGCCCGCGACTTCGTGCCCCGGCCGCGAGGAACCCTTGTCCCCCAGCGCCTTCTTGATGAGGAACGACGTCGGCGGCGTCTTGAGCCGCAGCGCGAACGAACGATCCTCGAACACCGAGACGACCACCGGCACGATGTCGCCGCGCTGGGCCGCCGTCGCCGCGTCGTAGGCCTTCTTGATCTCGACGAGGTTGACCCCGGTCTGCCCCAGCATCTTGCCGAGGTCGACGACCGGGGCGTTGCCCGCACTGAGTTCGAGGGTGACCTGGTGGGTGAGTTTCTTCGGAGCCATGCCCCGAAGCTAGAGTCTCCAGCTACTGGAGAGTCAATCTCAATCCAGCGCCTCGACGCCGGCCTTGTGGCGCTTCGCCAGGTCTTGGTAGACGGGCGCGTTGTGCTCCACCCAGAGCCGTGCGGAGTCGGTGAGCGGCACGAACTTCTTGGCCGGGCTGCCCATCGCGACGACCTCGGACGGCACCTCGGTCCCCGGCGTCACGGTGGCGCCGGCCGCGACCAGCGTCCGCTCGCCGATCTTCGCGTCGTCCAGGATCGTGGAGCCGTTCCCGATCAAGGCCTGCTCGCCGACCGTGCAGTCGTGCACCAGGCACTGGTGGCCGACGGTGGCGTTCTTGCCGATCTCGCACACCTTGCCGACGTTGACGTGCACGACGGAGTTGTCCTGGATGTTGGCGCCTTCGCGGACGATGATCTTGCCGAAGTCGGCGCGCAGCACGGCGCCGTACCAGACCGAGGCGCCCTTCTCGACGACGACGTCGCCGATGAGGGTGGCGGTGGGCGCGATCCAGGCGTCCGGGTGGACCTGCGGGCGGAGCCCTTCGAACGAGAACAGAGGCATGCCCGCACCCTAGACCGCGCTGTGACATCCGAGGCTCCGCCTCGGGCCGGGGGCTACGCCACCCGGAACCCCCGGAAAGCACCGTGGGTCAGCCCGTGATCGCCGCGTTGATCAGGAGGTCGACGGCTTTGTCGTTGCGCGTGGTCTGCGGGACGATCTGGGTGTCGCGCGGGTAGAAGCCCGGGTTGCTGCCCTTCGGGTACATCTCGAAGGTGAAGCTCCAGATCTTGTGCGTCGCCCACATCCAGTCGTTGACGCTGCCGTCGGTGATGTAGAGGTCGCTGGACTGCTGCGGCGTGTAGCCGTTGGTCGCCGCCATCTGCTTGCCGAGCGTCTCGAACTTCGTCGCCTCGGCCGCCGTGAGCCCGGGCGCGGTCCGGTCGTAGGTGTAGCCGAACGGCCACAGCACCAGCTCGGAGTAGGTGTGGAAGTCGATGTGCGTCTTGATCTGCTGGGCGCCGCCGACCACGCGGGAACTCACCCAGTTCGAGACAGCCCGGGCCTCGGGGGCGGAGAACGCCGCCGTGCCGCGGTAGGTCTCGCTGGACGTCGAGCCCGACGAGCCGCCGCAGCAGCCCCACTTGTAGCCCCAGTTGCGGTTCGTGTCGGTGCCGCTGCCCTGGCGGTTCTTGCGCCAGCTGTGGAACGTGCCGCCGGAGATGTCGTACTCGGAGCCGTCCGGGTTGACGCTCGGGACGACCCAGATCTCGGTGCTGTCGACGAGCCGCTTGATCGCGCTGTCGGTGGCGTACCCGCTGGTCAGCCGCTGCACGATGCGCAGGCACATCTCGGTGGTGAGGTGCTCGCGCGCGTGCTGGTTGCAGGTGAACAGCACCTCGGGCTCGTTCTCGTCGGTCGCGGCGTTGTCGGAGATCTTGAGCAGCGAAAGCGCGCGGCCTTCGTACGAGGTGCCGGCGCTGCCGAGCTTCGTGAGCGACGGGTAGTTCGCGACGGCCTTCTGCAGCTCCGTCTGCGTCTCGGCGTAGGTGTGGTAGCCGGTGTAGCCGGCCGGGAAGTCCTCGACGGTCGCGCTGCCCTGCGGCCGGTCGACCGCGCCGAGCGCCTTGACGCCGAAGCCGAGCGCGCGCAGCTGGGCCGCTTCGCCCGGGTTGGCGATGACCGTCGTCGTGCCGTTCGTGCTGTCGAGGATGTCGGCACCGGTCTTCGCGACCTCGGTGCGCTGCTGGGCCGTGCCGGTGCCGGTCACCTCGTACACCTGCGGTCCGGCCGGCTGGGCGACGGCCTGGCCGCCGGTGGCGAGCATCAGAAGGACGGCCGCGGCCGCCGCCATGCACGTTCGTGGGCGCATCACGTCTCCTGCCCTCGGGGGTGCTTCGACCTTGGCGGGAGCCGGACGTACCGCGCAATCCGTACGTCTACGGATCTATGGGGCGTTGCTAGCCGTAGTTGGCGAAGCAGAGCGCCTCGATGTCGGCACGCAGTGTGGCGAACGGCCGCGGGCGCACCCGCTGCTGGACGACCGTGCCCAGCAGGTACGACAGCAGCGCGCGGGCCCGGGCGCGCGGGTCGTCGACGTCGAGCGGGGCGAGCAGCTCGGCCAGCAGCTCGGTGAGCGATGTGAGCATGACGTCGATGGCTTGCGGGTGCTGCGCGCGGCCGGCCGCGATCCAGTACTCGAACCAGAGGAACGCCGCGTTCGGGTTGGCGGCGAAGACGCTCAGGTACTCCTCGAGGACGGCGAAGAGGCGCTTGCGGGGCTCGTCGTGCTTCGCGGCGACCTCGCGCAGCGCCGCGGCGAAGGCGGTGATGTGCGCGGCCATGGCGCGGTCGATGAGGACGTCGATGTCGGCGAAGTAGTAGTGGATCGCGCTCTTGGTGAGCGGTCCGGCGTCGGCGATGGCCCGCACGGTGCACCCGGCGAGCCCGTCGCGCGCGAGGACGACGCGGGCGGCTTCGACGATCTGTTCCTGCTTGGCCAGCTGGTTGGGAGAGAGCCGCTCGCTGCGACCGGGGACTGCGCTCACGGTGATTCTCGTTACCTTCTTCCTGGACGGCAGCCCCGAATCCTAGGGCAGACGTCCTGCGGGTGGCCTCGGGGTGAAAAACCGGATTGGCCACCCCGGTCTTGTCGGCGGACAATGCGCGCATGGTGATCTCAGGGGACAAGGGGCTCAGCCCGGCTGCGCGCAGCCAGCTGGAGAAGGAAATCGCGAACCTGCGCGCTCAACGCGAAGCGCTGGCGCCGCAACCCGGCGAGCAGGAGCGCACGGGCGACGCGGCGGACCAGGCAGACGTGATCGACCGCGCGGAGGCGGCGGCCCGGCTCGACCGCCAGATCGCGGATCTGGCCGCGAAGATGGAACACGGCGGCTACGGCAACGCCCAGCTCCCCGACGGAACAACGGTGACCCTCCGCTTCTCGGACGGCGACGAAGAGACGTTCCAGGTGGTGACGGTCCCGGGCGAAGACGCGGACGCGATCACCTCCGACAGCCCCCTGGGCCTGGCCTTGGTGGGCCGCAAGGCGGGCGACGAGATCACCTACCGAACCCCCCGAGGCGACGCAAAGGCCACGGTCCTGAAGGTAACACCCCCGAAGTAAGAGTCCGACCCCTCGACAAGGCCGCCTCCCCGGAGGCGGCCTTCGTCGTCTTTTGACCCATAAGGGTGGTTCTGCCAAACAAATCCGGCGGCCGACACGAGAAGGCAACCACGGCGGGGGGCCGGGGGCGGAGCCCGCCGGGCGGGGCGCGGGGCGGAGCCCGCCGGGCGGGGCGCGGGGCGGAGCCCCGCAAGATACGCGAAGCAAGAAAAGGCCCCTGCCCTCCAGGGGCAGGGGCCAACCACTTGCTGAGCCGCCTAGGGGAATCGACCCCCCGACCTATTCATTACAAGCGGAATTCGTCACTTGTTCCCTTGTCCGCAGAGCTCTGACCTGCACGTCCATCGTCCATGAACGTCCGCGCACATCCGGGGCTAGTCACCCAGTTAGACACCCACCCCAGACCAAAAGAGGCTGGAACAGCGCTAAGTGGAGTGCCTGTCCACTTACTCACACCTAAAACCGCAGGTCAGACAGAGTGGAGTGACAGGGTGACAGGTGTGACAGCCTCGACACCTCACGAGTGTCACTCGGCCATGCTTGACGATGCGCGCGAGTCGCCGCCGAAAATCGGCCCTACGAGCGCCGACTGGCCATCGCGGTCACAACCCCCACCAAACGCACTCGCGTTCGCTCGCGTACGGCCTCTCAGGCCGCCGAATTTGGCGCGTTCCGCCGCCTGGGCCAGCCGGCCCGGGGCTCATGCCACGACAGCTACCAGAGTAGCGACTACCAGACCCGGCGGGCTCGTTCCGCCGCAGAAAGGAGCGGGCCGCTATCCACCTGCAACGTGGCCTCCTCGATGCCGCGGTCGAGCCAGCGAACGACGAACGTCAGCGGCCCCTCGGGCGGCAACGGCCGTAGGTGAACCTGCTGACGCAGTGATCGCTTTCCCGCCTGAGTGACTCCCGGATCCAGCGTCGGCCCGCTAGTCAGCCGACGATCGTGCTCAAGTCGGTCGACGTTGGTAGCGGCCGTGCCGTCAGAAAAAGCCACGCCGAACAGCAGGCCGGTTTCACCCACCTCTTCCTGGTGGGCCGGGTGGCGCATCACCTGCGGCAATGACTCACCCACAGCCAGGTCCTCTCGCAGCAGCACCACGACGGTCAGAGTGATTCCGGCCGGCCACACTGCCGCGCTCTCGATCGCGACACAGGCATGATCACTTCGGACCAGACGGTCTTCGATCGGCACGACGGCCGGCAGGAAGTCCCCCGCAGGCGGAGTCCAAAGCTGCGGCATTCGGGTTCCGACCACTTCGAAGAAGCTGGTAGCCATGGCACAACCTTTCGAACGACACGCTGACCCGAACGATGCCGGGCGACGAACAGCAAGTGTATCCGTCGCCCGACACCGACCTTACTACTAGATGAACGGGGGGAAATACGCGTCGGTCGACCTCAAGGGGCAGTATGCCTCAACATCGCCAATCACTGTACATTGCTCCCACGGCGGTCCTGTCCAATACCAGCCGCCGGGCAGAAACATTGTAATAACATTCGTCGCATAGTAGGTTCCCGAACAAACTTGCTCAGGCTGGATACAGTATCCTACAGTCGAAGAAGTACAGTTGTTGCTATTCACGCAGACGTCTGGTTCGGCATCCGTGAGCGTGCGCCCGTCAATGAAAAGCGACGACGCCGCACTCCGTGAGCAATCCATTCAAATAATGCGCGGTAGTAGTGAACTGAATTCTCCCCTCGCAGCCGCCGCCAGGAGGGTCGGTCTCCAAAGAATTCGTACTCGCGCCAGCCTTCTTGATACCAGCCTTGAAGTGCGCAGTCGTGACCGATTTCTTCTCGACACTCACAGGCTGAGAATCCTCGCTTGCATGCGCCACTCCGGCAAGTCCCACCGAGGACAGCAGCAGAAGCAAGCTTGCAAGTACTACTCTCATCATCGAAAATGGCAGGCTTCTTCGAATCCTTCTCACTTCCCTATTTCCCCTCTTTCAAGAGTCAACCAACCGTCGACGACTTCAAGGCAAGCACAAGATTCTCTCACCAGGACACCGCCGATTGAGTGACTAGATCACCTCAATAACCCAGGAAACGATTCAACGAAAGGACAGAGCTTTTCGTCGTGATGCTCGCCCAGAAACCGAAGATTCGTAGATTTTCCGCAATTCTCGAAGGAACTTTGCAACCTCTAACACCGCCAGGCGGGCGCCAGACACGCCCGGAGCAACGCGCCGTCGCTCTTCTGCAACGCATCGAACTTATCGAACCGCCTCCGGTTCTTGCGTGACACCCAGCCCTCGAAGTGCAGGCAAGAAGGCGTCCCAGCCAGTTGAGAGGCTCCCTCTGACGCCGGCTCGCCAACGTTGGGCAACTGCTCAACCAACCACAACCGCGCTGCCGCGTTAGGTCGCGTACGGCGCCCTCACACCGCCGAATTCGGCGCATTCCGCGACCTGAAGCGCTCGTACGCGGTTCACTCTCACACCTGTTACTCGTTTCGCTCCGCACCTGATTTCCACCAGGCGCCGCCGATAACATCCTTTGCGGCAGGCTCTACGTGCACCGTTTTCGCCGGCACGAGCCGGGAAAGGTCCCCGGTCGGGACAAGCCCCACCGCTCGGACTGCCTCGATCCGCTGAAGGGCGATGCGCCGCCCATCACTGCTGCGTTCACGCCATGTCGCACCCGCTGCCGGAGTCCGCGAAGCCGTACAAGACCGGCGGGCACATGCAGGTCTCCGTCGCCCGCGTCCGCGATGCCATCGCGGAGCGTGACGAAGACGGCGAGTTCGACGGCGACGAGACCGAGGGAGCCGAGTAAGGGAGGCCGCAAAGTCCGGGGAGTTCTCCCTCATTGCCTCCCCGGACTCGCCTCCCTCACCTGACCAGTATCGAAGCTGACCAGGGAGGCGAGAGACCCACTCCCGCCAACCACCTGCCGGCCGGCGCGCCGAAGCTGGGCAAGTCGTGGCTGTCGCTCGGCATGGGCGCCGGCATCGCCAACGGCGTGCCGGTGCTGGGCTCGATCGAGGTAGAGCGCGGCCCGGTCATGTACTGCGCCCTGGAGGACACGGGTCGGCGGTTGCAGCGCCGCCGGCGGCAGATGCTCGCCTCCGGCGGCGAGGCCGCGCCAATGCTCACCCTCGAAACCGCCTGCCCCACCATGACCAACGGCGGAGACGCCGTGCTGGTCGAGTGGCTGGAGGAGAACCCACACGCCCGGCTGGTCATCATCGACACCTACGAGAAGATGCGCGGCTCCGACGCAACGGGCCTCTCCGCCTACGCCGGCGACTACGCCGCGGCTGGCCGGTTCAAGCAGCTCGCCGGCCACTACAGCGTCCCGTTCCTGCTCATCCACCACGTCCGCAAGCAGGGCGCGGAGGACTGGCAGAACCTCGTCTCCGGCACCAACGGGCTCACCGGTGCCGTTGACGCCACGCTCGTACTCGAGCGTGGCCGTGGGCAGGCGGACGGGGTGCTGCACGTGACCGGCCGCGACGTCGAAGAGGCCGACTACGCGATGACGTTCGACGCCACCGCCGGTAGGTGGACCAAGCTCGACGGGCCGGCCGCCGATCACCTGGTGGGCGACACCCGCGCACAGATCCTCCGCCTGCTCCGCGACCACGGGCCGCTCACCCCGAAGGCGATCGCCGAAGCGCTCGACGCCAACCCGGGCAGCATCCGCCAGACCTGCAAGCGCATGGGCGATGCCGGCCAGCTCGCCCGCACCGTGGACGGCATCTACAGCGCGCCGGGCGCGAGTGACAGCGGTGCCGCGCCCAGCCTGTCACAGCTGTCACCGGTGTCACTCCAGGCCGCTGACCAGCCCAAACCCGAGTGACACCCCGAGTGACACCTACCGAAAGGAGCGCCTGTGTTCATCGCCTCCACCCACCTGCAGCACGACCCGAGGGGACACACACCCGATGGACGCCACCATCACGCCGACCGCGGTACCCGCGCGGCACCTGTACACGGTCGAAGAAGCCAAGCGCCTGCTTTCCATGAGCCGTTCGGTGATCTACGAGCAATTGCGCGCCGGCCGCCTCGGGTCCGTGAAGCAGGGCCGGGCACGGCTCATTCCAGCGAAAGCCATTCAGCAGTACGTGGATCTTCTCATCAGCGAAGCGGAGGTGACCGGCTATGGCCACGCGGCGTAGTCGTGGGGACGGCGGACTCTACTGGGACGAGTCGCGCCAACGCTGGACGGCAGAGGTCACCGTCGGGTTCGGGCCGAACGGTAAGTGCGACGTGCGGAAAGCACACGGCAAGACGAAGACGGAAGCCAAGAACAAGCTCAAGGAACTGCTCAGCGACATCGAAGAGGACGCGGCCAACGCGTCGGCCGGCTACACGGTCGCGCAGGCGGTGAACGACTGGCTGGACGGCTACGAACGGGGTGAGTGGGACCCGAACACGGTCAAGGCCGTCCGGTCGCTGGCGAACAACCACATCATCCCGGCGATCGGCGCTCGACCGCTGGTGAAGCTCGACGTGGACGACGTCGAGGAGTGGCTAGCGGCGAAGGCGGAAGTGCTGGTCACCTCGACCCTGCGCAATCTCCGCTCCATCCTCCGGAGGGCGATCAATCGCGCTCAGGTGCGCAAGCGGTTCGGCACAACGTGGTGCTGTTGTGCGAAGAGCTGCCGGCTGGCAAGGGGACCGGCAGGCCGTCGAAGGCGCTCACGCTCGCACAGGCCGAAGCGGTGCTCACCGCGGCGGAGTCGTCGCCGATGCGCGCCTACATCGTGGTGTCGCTGCTGACCGGCGCGCGGACCGAGGAGATGCGCCCGCTGACGTGGGATCACGTGGACCTGGTCGGCAAGCCGGGCGCATCGCCGGCGATCCCGCCGAACGTCAAGGTGTGGCGTTCGGTCCGCGCCAAAGGCGAGACGAAGACGCGGAAGTCCCGGCGCACGCTGGCGCTGCCTGAGCGGGCCAGTGAGGGCACTGGAGGACCACCGGCTGGCTCAGAACGCCGTCAGGTCTGTCGCGGGCGACGACTGGCGTGAACAGGGCCTGGTCTTCGCGACCAACGTCGGCACCGAGCGGGACGTCAACAACGTCCGGCGGGACTTCCGCCGAGTGATCAAGGCGGCCGGGCTCAAGCCGACGCAGTGGACGCCCCGGGAGCTGCGACACAGCTTCGTCTCGATCCTCTCGGACGGCGGGATGCCGATCGAGGAGATCTCGCGGTTGGTCGGGCACAGCAGCACCGCTGTGACGGAGCTGGTCTACCGGAAGCAGATCAGGCCGGTGGTCGAGTCGGGTGCGAGGGCGATGGACCGGCTATTCCCCGCGACGAGAGAACATGTGGAGCCTTCTCAGTCCGCGGACCATGCGCCTTAACCACCTAACAGCCGAGGTCAGCCCCCATCCGAGTCGGCGGGTGGGGGCCGGCCTCGCCGGACGCGCTCGGCTAGAAGGTGACCACCGGCCTACCGCTTCTCGAAGACCTTCGCCACGAACTCAGCCGCGGCCCGAACCATCTCGGGGTCCTTCTGCTCCAGGGCGAGCACACCGAACATGAACGCGCCGACGAGCGCGAGCACGGCCAATGTGTGCTTTTTCCTCACGAGCGCGACCACCACGCACGCGCAGAACAGCACGAGCAGCGCACTCGCAGCGACGATTCCGACCACTTCCACGGCCGTCTCCTTGCATCCTGACTGGCACGCGAGCGCGCAGCACTCACGTCTTCAGGTATTGGGGTGGGAAGCCGCGACGTCAGGCAGGAGCCGACCGCGGCGCGCCGTCCTCCGAACTGGCCAGGGTCGGAGCGGCGGTGTCGACAACGGTAGCCGCCAGGCGCCGGGGGTGGCCCTCGAAATGCCTGTCAGTTGCTCGGTACAGACCCCGTAGCGTCGCCAACCTTGCTCGCGCTGCCCTTACAAGTACTTAGGCCCCGCTGCTGTCTAAGAGAGCCGGGGCCTAAGCGTCAGCTTCCCCTCGCCGGGTGATCTTGCGGAACTTTCTTCTCCCACCGACCAGGCGTCTTAGTCACCCACTTAGTCACCCACCAGACAACTCAGGCCCCATCCGAAGACTCTCGGATGGGGCCTGACCTGCGGAGCCGCCTGGGGGAATCGAACCCCCGACCTATTCATTACGAGTGAATCGCTCTGGCCGACTGAGCTAAGGCGGCATGTCTCCGGCTCGCGCTGGCGACGACGACAAGTGTAGCGGAGGCTGTCTGCGTCACTTTCCGGGGGGACTGTCGTTAGGGCCCTATGACGTCGGTCTCATCCGCCGACCGACCTATCTGGAGGCTCTGGCACATGCGGCGAAGACTGCCCCGTTCGGTGGCCCTGCCGGCGGCTGCGGCGTTGCTCCTGCTCAGCGCGGCGCCGGCGAATGCCGATCCGACTTATCCGACTACGCCGATTCCGCAGCCGGCGAACCCGGGGCAGGCGCCGATCTCGGCGCCGATCGGGCCGCAGCCGCTGGGGCAGGCCGTCGGGGATGCGGGGACCGCGCTCGGCATCATCCGGTTGCTGCCGAATGCCGTGCCGACGAAGACGATCCTGCCCGGGTTCGGCGACACCTTGCCGAAGCAGTCGGCGCTCGAGGCCGGGATGGGCCTCTCGAGCGCGTCGGCGAACTCCGACGCCTACCTGAGCTACGAGAAGGCGATCGCGCAGGCGTCGCCGTTCGGGCTGTCGGTGGGCGGGAACGCGCCGCAGACGCCGGGCAGTGTCGTGCAGACCGCGTTGCCGGACAACCCGCAGCCGATCAGCGGTGGGCTGAACGCGCCGCCGAATCCGCTGCTGAACGTGGGGCTGCTCAACGGGAGCGCGCACGCGCGGTGGAGCCCGACGCTCGGTCCGTGCGTCGACACCATCGCGGACGCGAGCACGTCGGTCGCGAGCCTGTCGCTGCTGAACGTCATCCCGTCGATGCCGAACCTGGGCCTCGACAAGCTCGCTCTGGACCCGAGCACGCTCGCGAAGGGCTTCGACCTGTCCAAGGGCTTGCAGAGCCTCGGCGGGCTGCTGCAGGGCGGTGGCCAGACCGCGGCGAACGGCACCGGCTCGCTGCTGAGCCTGCCGAACACGCTGTCGTCGCGTTCGCAGGTGAAGCTGGTCGACGTCCCGGGCTCGAAGAACAAGGCCGTGCAGTCGACGTCGACGCTGCAGGCCGCGGACATCGAGATCCTCAAGGGGACGCCACTGGCGCTGAGCATCAAGGTGGCCAGCCAGCCGACGCTGAAGGTGACCTCCACCGGCGACGCGAAGACGTCCAAGGTGGACTACACCGCGCCGGTGCTGACCATCGAGGCGGCCGGCAAGACGCTGTACACGCTGGACGCGGCGCACCCGACGAAGGACATCCCGATCGGGCTGCCGCTGGCCGGGCTGAGCGACCAGTTCGGGCAGCTCAACGACATCCCGGTGGTCGGCGGCCTGGTCTCGACGCTCACCAAGGGCATCCAGCAGGTCGGCAACACCGCGGGGACCGTGCTGGACCTCGGGGTCCTGCGGTTGAGCATCGCCGGGCTGGACCAGAAGTCGGCGCAGATGACGACGCCGTTCAAGGGCTTCCAGCTGGGTGCGTCGGCGCGGCTGTTCGACCTGCAGCTGCTGCCCACGACCAAGCTCAAGAGCCTGCTGCCCGCCGACCAGGCGAAGAACCTGCCGTCGTCGCTGGCGCAGCTGTCGCTCGGCGAGCAGGTCGCGCGGGCCTACGCGCCGACCGGCGGGGTGGTCTGCGGGACGACGTCGGCCCCGCCCGCGGGTGGTCAGGCACCGAAGGGACCGGTGAAGAACCTCGCCTACACCGGCGGCGCGTACGACACGGTGCCGCTCTTCTGGACGGGCACCGCGATGCTGCTGCTCGGCGTGGTCATGGTGGCCGCGATGCCGGGCGCGCGACGTCGCCCGCTGGCCGTGGCGGCCGAGGAGAAGCCGTTCAAGCCGTCACCGCGTCCGCGCGAGTGACCTGAGGCAGCCCCGGGGGCAGTGAAGGAACCCGCCGAGAGCTCCGGCTCTCGGCGGGTTTCTTTGTGCTCAGCCCTGGCGAAGCGTCGTGACCATCGCCTCGACGGCAATGCGCGGCTTGACGTTCAAGTCGATCGCCTCGCGGCATTCCAGCACCGCTTCCAGGCGGCGAAGCGTCGATTCCGGTGTCCACGCCGACGCCGCTTCGGCGATCTGGTCGGCGTGGTCGGGGTGGTTCAGCGTCGCGCCGGAGCGGGTCGTCGTCACCAGGACGTCGCGGTAGAAGCCCGCCAGATCGATCAACGAGAGGTCGAGCGTGTCGCGCTGGGTGCGCGTCGCGCGGGACTTCTGCTTCTTCTCGAGCTGCTTCACCGCCGCTTCGGCGGCTCGCTTCGCTCCGGCGACGCCCTTGCCGATGCCGTCGCCGCCCATCGCCGTGCGCAGTTCGTTGCGCTCGTCCTCGTCGCGGCCCTTGCTCGCTTCGCCCGCGTCGGCCTCCGCCGCGCTGATCAGCTGGTCGGCGCAGGTGAAGACGTCACTGGGCCGACGCAGGCCGGTGGGGATCCGCAGCACGGTGGCCCGCCGCTGCCGTGCGGCTTCGTCGGTGGCGAGCCGGCGCGCGCGGCCGACGTGGCCACCGCACACCGAAGCCGCCCACTGCGCACGCTCCGGGTCGACGTGGTCGCGGCGCACCAGGACGTCCGCGATCGCCTCGGGCGGCGGCGTCCGCAGCGTCACCAGGCGGCAGCGCGAACGGATCGTCACCGAGACGTCGTCGGGGTGGTCCGACGGCGCGCAGAGCAGGAAGACCGTGCGCTCCGGCGGCTCCTCGACGGCCTTCAGCAGCGCGTTCGACGCGCCTTCGGTGAGCCTGTCGGCGTCTTCGATGATCACGACCTGCCACTTGCCGGTGGTCGGACGGCGCGCGGCCGCCTGCACCAGGGCGCGCATCTCGGCGACCGAGATGGACAGGCCTTCCGGCACCACGAGCCGGACGTCGGCGTGGGTGCCCGCCATCGTCGTGTGGCAGCCCGGGCAGGCGTCGCAGCCGGTGCCGGTGCTGCACTGCAGGGCCGCGGCGAACGTCCGCGCGGCGACCGAGCGGCCGGACCCGGGCGGGCCGGTGAGCAGCCACGCGTGCGTCATCGCGCCGGACGGGGCCGGCTCGCCGGCGACGATCTTCGCGGCGGCCGACGCCGCCGTGGCCAGCGTTTCGACCGCGGGCTCCTGCCCGACCAGCTGGTTCCAGACGCCGATGCGTTCGGTCGTCGTCACTTCGCCTCCACGCGAGGCTCTTCCGAGGTC
Organism: Amycolatopsis sp. NPDC051106; assembly: GCF_040682775.1. Taxonomy (NCBI): domain Bacteria; kingdom Bacillati; phylum Actinomycetota; class Actinomycetes; order Pseudonocardiales; family Pseudonocardiaceae; genus Amycolatopsis; species Amycolatopsis sp. NPDC051106. The sequence goes on from NZ_JBFBBQ010000004.1 coordinate 59,529, forward strand.
TCGACGGGCAGGGGGTCGTCGATGTCCAGCGGGCGGACGGTGGGCCGGTCCGTCGTCGGCCCGTCGGTGGTCGCCGGGTCTCCGGTGACCGGCGCGTCGGCCAGCGGGGCCAGCGCCGACAGCCGGCCGACGAACACCGCGCGCAGGGCGGTGCGGATGCGCTCGGCGACCTCGGTGTCGGTGCCGTCGGCGTCGACCACGACGTACCGCTCCGGGTCGGCCGCGGCCATTTCGGTGAGCAGGTGCTGGACGCGCCACTGGTCGTTCATCGTGGTCGACCGGTCGCGCGGCGCGCCGTTCGGGGCCGAGTCCAGCAGGACGGTCAGGTCCGGCCGCAGCCGTCCGGTCGCCCAGTCGGCGAGGCCTTCGAGCTCGTCGCTGTCCAGCCCGGCGACGGCCGACAGGTGTGCCAGCGGCGAGTCGACGAACCGTTCCATCACCACGACCGAACCGGCGTCGAGCGCCGGCTGCACGTGCCGCTCGACGATGTCGGCCCGCACCGCGGCGGCGGCCAGCGCCTGGGCACGCGCGCCGGTCAGCGAAGCGCCGGAGACGAGGGCGGTGAGGCGCTTGTCGTCGAGCGCCGGATCCGCGGCGACGACGACGGGCCTGGTGCCCCCACGCATCCAGTCGGCGAGGTTGACGGCCTGGATCGCCGTGTTGATCGCGGTGGTGCCCTCGACGGCGATGAGGAACCCGTTGACTCGCCGCGGTGTGCGGCGCAGCGCGTTGCGCAGATCCGACAGGATCGGTTCGGTGCGCTTGTCGTCCATCTGCCGGTAGGCGAAGAACCCGGCGATCAGCGCGATCGCGGCGCCGGCGAGCATGATCGGCCGGGTGCCGTCGACCGAGACCTTGCCGCCCCAGACGCTGAAGGTGCTCGTCCCCATGACACCGACCAGCACCGGGACGGTGACCGTGGTGCCGAACAGCACGAGCTTCATCATCAGCTGGTAGATCGCGTTGATCCGGCCGCGGATGGCGTCTTCGACGCGCGAGCCGATGATCGTGACACCGGTGAGGAACGCCGTCCCGGCCCAGAAGCCGACCAGCACCACGGTGATCAGCGAGACCGACAGGTGCGGCGACAACGCGACCAGCGCGAGCGAAAGCCCGGCCGCGATGATGGAGACGCCGAACAGCCGGTCGTGCGGGAGCCGCCGGGCGAGCTTGGGCGCGAACGCCATCCCGGAGGCCAGGCCGACGAAGACGGCCAGCACCAGGAGGCTGAACGCCGAGTCGCCGGCCAGCAGGCTGGAGGAGTACGGCTTCGCCGAACCGATCACCGCGCCGCCGGCGGCGAACGCGCCGAACGCGCCCACCAGCAGCCCGCGCACGAGCGGCGTGCTGCGGACGAAGCGGAAGCCGTCGGCGATCATCGTGCCGATGCCGAGCTTCTCCTCGTCGGCCTGCTTGACCTTCTGTTCCGGCAGCGCGTGGACGTTGCGCAGCGACAGCTCGGGGATGCGCGTGGCGATGAGGATCGCGCTGGACAGGTAGAGCAGGCCGGTGATGACGACGACCAGCTTCGCGATGCTGAGGCTGGCGTTGTCGCCGAACAGGTGGAAAGTCGTGTTGACGCCGGTGATGATCGCGTTCGCGCCGGCCGCGGTGACGACGGCGAGGCCGTAGGTCATCACCATGCCGAGCTGGTTGGCCGTCTCCACCTGGTCCGGGCGGCGGAGCAGGTTCGGGACCGCGGCCTCTTTCGAGGGGATCCACATGCTCGCGGCGCTGCCGACGAGGAAGTTGCCGACCAGCAGCCACCACGGCGCGCTGACGAAGGCGATGGACAGCAGGAAGCCGCAGCGCAGCAGGTCCGCGACGATCATGACCTTGCGGCGGTCGAACCGGTCCGCGAGCAGCCCGCCGACGGGCGCGAACAACAGCCCCGGCGCGAGGCCGGTGAGCACCACGCCGACGAACGCGAAGTTCTGGGCGAAGTAGTTGTCGGTCAGCTTCGTGGCCAGGCCGGTCAGGGCGAGGATGTTCAGCCAGTCGGCCACGCTGCACAGGTACGTGACGCCCCAGAGGCGCCGGAACGGTTTGATCGCCAGTACCCGCCGGACCCGGTTGATCGTGGACGCTTCGGCGCCCGACGATCCGCCCGGGCCGGCCCCGGGTACCGATCGCAAGCCCTCGCTGATACGCCCACCCCACTAGTCACCGCGGCGCCGGACGCCCTCGTGAGGTCGCCCGACCGTGAAGCCAGGGTAGCCCGATCGGCCCTTGCCTCGCGGACGGCCCCGAGGTGCCGGTGGGGCGGGGAACAGCGAGCGAACGCTAGTCGAACAGGCTTGTCACGCTGCTGACCAGGGTCGACACCAGCTCGATGGCGACGAAACCGAACACGATCAGCAACGTCACGGCGAGCATGACCCCCGCGGCACTCGACGACGGCCGGTTGAAGGCGGGCATCGACATCGACGGCAGCCGCCGCCGCTTGACGGGAACCACCTCGAGGTCTTCGTCGAAGCCGTCCTCGGCCGGTGCCTTCTGCCGCACGGGCCGCTGCAGCATCGGCGGCCGGCTCGGCCAGGTGCGCCGCCGGTTCCGCTGGCGCGGCAGGAGCCCCATCGGCGGCGACGGTTCTTCGCCGATGTTGCTCGTGGTGCCGGCCGGGGGAATCGGCCTCGGGGCCCCGGATTCCTCCTCCCGGAGGGTCTCCTCGACCATCCGGCGCACGGCTTCCTCGTCGTGCTGCACGGGCCCGGCCACCGGGAAGGCGGCGGGCTCGTGGCCATTGGCGACCGCGGTGCGTGGCTCGGGCGCCGCCGTGACCAGTCCCGAGACGGGGTCGGCGAACGTTTCGCCGGGGGCTTCGGACAACGTGCCGTCGCGCTGAGTGAGCTCGGGGGCATTGAAGAAGGGAGCCTCACCGTTCGCGCTCATGGTGACCACCTCACTACTGAATGTCCTCGCCTTTCCAGGGTAGCGACGATGGCGGATAACGCATCCGCCCAATGGCTCTGTCTGTAATGGAGGGTCGGTCACACAGCGCAAGCCCGTGCCCGAACCCCCTGCAGTGTCCAGTCCGCCGGTGGTCCGGTCGACCGCCAATGGTGACGGATCGTAGTGAGTCGGGTCACAGGGGGCGTTGGGCGGGGCTGGCCAGGGACGGGCCTCCGGTGACCAGTTTGCCGGTTCGCGCTCGGGTCGGGGACGGGTTTGCCTGGAGGCGCCGGGCAGGCGGAGTGCGCCGGGTGGCGGGTCGGGTGCGACCGGTCGGAGCATCGGCCCGAGCGGGCGCGGTCACTGACCGTTTCGATGGCGCGCCGAGCCGGCGACGTGGTCGCCGAGCCGCTCGGACCGCCGGCGGCCTACCTCCGCTACCGCGCGGGCCCGACGCGGCCCTCCCGCGACCGCGCCGGCCCAGCACCACCCGCCCGCGACCGCGCCGTCCATCCCGCGACCGCGCCGAACCGACGCCCAACCCTCCGCACAAGCGCGAACGGGTCGGCACCGTCTCTCCCACGACCGCGCCGGACCGGCGCCGTCCCTCCGCACGAGCGCGCGGGTTGGCATCAGCCCTCCCGAGACTGCGCGGCCAGCCGACGGTCGGGTCGACGTGTCACCGGCGGCCGGTCCGCCGCCTTCCTCGTCTCAGGGAATCTCCTCCTGTCCCAGGTCGACCATCTTCCGGCACCAGTCGCGGAGCATGCCGCGGCTGAAGGGGCTCAGGACCAGCTGGCGGCGGCCGTCGCCGCGGTCGAGGGCGGCCAGGGCGAACCGGCCCAGGTCCGTGTCCACCAGGACGAACCCGTGGTCCGGGAACTCCGCGCACAGACCGCCGAACGCCAGCATGTCCAGCACCGCCGTGCCCGAGCGCGGGCGGCCCAGCAGCTCGCGCATGGCACCCACGTCGGCGTCCTGGCCGTCGTGGACCAGGCCGTCGGCGTCCACCGACACCCAGATCGCGCGGGGCGAAGCGCCGAACGGGGCCTCCGGCAGCTCCGCCACCAGCATCTCCGGCAGCTCCTCGAAGTCGGCGAGGTGGATCGCCGTGCGGCCGGGCAGCGAGCCCATCATGAAGGCCCGTTCACCGTCCGCGTAGCAGCGGATGTCCGCCGTCTCCGGGCCTTCGTCGAACACGCCGCACAGCGCCGCCCGGACCGACCCGCGCAGCATCAGCGACACCACCTCGAAGCCGACCTCGTTGAGCTCGCCGTCCACGCCGAACGGTGTGCCGTCGATCCAGGCCGCCCACGCCGTGTGCCGCTCGACCTCGGCCACCAGGTCGGCGGGATCGTCGGAGACCGGTCCGTGCACGAGGATTTCGTGGTCGCTGACCTCCGGGTTGTAGAGCCGGTCGACCGGCTCGCGGTCCGGCATCGCCGCCAGCACCGGACCGGCGGCCAGTTCGAGCAGCTCCCGGGCCGCCGTGCGGTCAGCCATGGCGCCTCCTCTCACCCGCCTCGGCCTCCGAACCGGCCGCGTCCGCCCGCGGCTCCGGTACGCCGCCGTTCAGCTCGGCCGCCGCGAGGATCGCCTCGCGAACCGTCAGGTCCCTCGGGGCCGCCTCGACCACGCGATCCACTCCCTCCCCAGCCGTCGTCCGCACCACCGCGTCCTCAGGCATGGCTCTGCACCGCCTCGACGATCCACTGCTCGGCCGTGCTCCGCGACGCCGGACCCCACGTGACCGTCCAGCGCCCGGTCCGGCCGACCGCGGCGCTGAACTGGTACCGGCCCAGGTCGTTGTCCACCAGCCCGAACGCGCCGTGCGGGTACTCGGCCAGGATCGCGTCGCGCACCGCGAGGTCGACCAGCACCGTGCCCAGCCGCGGCCGGGCCGCGCACTCGCGGATCAGCTCGACCGCCTGCTCGCACCGGCGCGGGATCAGCCCGCCCTCGTCGGTCTCGATGCGCAAGTGCTGCCCGGGGCCGGGCGGCCGGTCGGGCAAGCCGTCGAACACCCAGCCCGGCAGCTCGCTCAGGAAGCCGGACCGCAGGCGCGCGCGGTTGCCCAGCTTGTGCAGCACCGTGGTGTAGTCCTCGTCGCCGAAGAACCGCACCTCCCACGGCTCCCGCCGGGCCGGGAAGACGCCGGTGACCACGCCGCGGATGAAGCCGCCCCGCAGCGCCCGGTACAGCCCGACGGCTTCCGGCGTGACCTCGCCACCCGGCGCGAGGCCGATCGCGGCCATGCCGGCGACGAACCGGGTGTACTGCTCCACCTCGTCGGCAAGGCTCCGCGCGGGCGAGGAGCGACGGCCCGGCAGCGGTTCGGTGTCCGCCAGTACCGGCGGGATCTCGAACTCGGGGTCGTAGAACTCCATCACCGAGGGCCGCTCCGGCACCTCGGCCGACAGCGGAGCGATGACCTCGTCGATGACGTCGAAGACGGCGACTGAAGTGTTCACCCCTAGATTGAACACCCTGGCACCGACAATTTCTCGCACATATGTTCGACCGGGTGACATCGTTCGGTGAGCGGTCGGCGAGCGGCTCAGACATGCTCCGGCACCCGCCCTTCGACGAAGTCCGCGAGCCCCTCCACGCTCCCGGGCAGCCACCAGAACCGGCGGTGGCCACCCCGGCGTCCGCCCAGCGCCGCCAGGTGCCGGCCGCGGTCGTCGTCGACGAACGCCAGCATCTCCCACGGCCGCCCGCCGCCGTCACGGGCGAAGTCGATCTGGACGGTGCCGAGCCGGGTCCGCCGCAGATCATCCAGCACGCCGAGGACGAGACACTCTTGCTCGGGCTCGAGCACTCCGCGCTCGTCGGCGTCGAGGCACACGCCCTCGCCCGGCGCCGGCGGCAGAGGAGGCAGGCGGGTGAGCGCTAGACGGAGCAACTCCCCGACCGAGCCCGGCGAAGGCCCGGACAGGCTGAGGCCGTCCCCGGCGACGCCGAACTTCTCGCCGTCGTCGAAGAACGCCGCCGTCCACGGCTCGTCGGACATCGCCACGGCTACGCCGCAGACGCCGCCGGTCCCGATGAAGCCGGGGAGCGTTTCCATCAGCTCCAGGGCGGTGGCACTGCCGAGGGCCGCCTGCCGGACCGGCCTGAGGATCTTGGTGGTCACCGCGTGCACGGTGCGTGGTGTCTTGGTCACACGTCCATGAAACCCGGGACCACCGACAATTTCCCGAACATCCGTTCGAGGCGTCACCCGAAAGTGTGGGCAAACGCCGTGAAGGCCTCCTTACCGGCCATAAGAGCCGGTAAGGAGGCCTTCACGGACATCGGACCGTGCTATTTGGCCTTCGTCGCGGTGGAGCTGCGCTTCGTCGTGGTGGACTTCGCCGCCGCGGTCTTGGCGGTCTTGCTCGTGCCCGCCTTGACCGTCTTCGCCGTCGTCGAAGCCGGCTTCCGCGCCGGCGCCTTCCGCTTCGGCGCCGGGCCCTTCGCCCGCTTCTCCGCGAGCAGCTCGGACGCCCGTTCGACGGTCAGCGACTCGATTTCGTCGCCCTTCCGCAGCGTCGCGTTGTACTCGCCGTCGGTCACGTACGGGCCGAACCGCCCGTCCTTCACCACCATCGGCTTCTTCGACACCGGGTCCTCGCCGAGCTCCTTGAGCGGCGGCTTCGCCGTGGCCGACCGTCCACGCTGCTTCGGCTCGGCGTAGATCTTCAGCGCCTCTTCGACCGTGATCGAGAAGAGCTGGTCCTCGGTCGCGAGCGAACGCGAGTCCGTGCCCTTCTTCAGGTACGGCCCGTAGCGCCCGTTCTGCGCCGTGATCTCGTCACCGGACTCCGGGTCCTTGCCGACCACGCGCGGCAGCGAAAGCAGCTTCAGCGCGTCTTCGAGCGTGATGGTCTCGATGTCCATCGACTTGAACAGCGACCCCGTACGCGGCTTCGGCGCCTTCGCCTTCGCAGCCTTCTTCTGCGCCGCCGTGGCGTCCTCGGGAATCTCGATCTCGGGCAGCAGCTCGGTGACGTACGGCCCGAAGCGGCCTTCCTTCGCGACGATCGGGTTCCCGCTCACCGGGTCGGTGCCCAGCGTGCGGCCCTCCTGCGGGGTCGCGAACAGCTTCTCCGCGATCTCCTGCGTGAGCTCGTCCGGCGGCAGGTCCTCGGGCAGGTTCGCGCGCTGCGACTCGCCGTCGACCTCACGCTCGAGGTAGGGCCCGTAGCGGCCGACGCGGACCACGACGGTGTGCCCGTCGGCGTCGCTGAACAGCGGGATCGAGTTGATCTCCCGCGCGTCGATGTCCTCGACACTGCCTTCGACGAGCTTCTTCAGCCCGCCCAGACGGCCGATCGAACCGTCGACGCCCATGTCGCCGCCGAAGTAGAACTTCGACAGCCACTGGCCGCGCTGCTCGTCGCCGTTGGCGATGCGGTCGAGCTCGTCCTCCATGCCGGCGGTGAAGTCGTAGTCGACGAGCCGCTCGAAGTGCCGTTCCATCAGCCCGATCACGGCGAACGCGACCCACGACGGAACGAGCGCGGAGCCCTTCTTCCAGACGTACCCGCGGTCCTGGATGGTCTTGATGATCGACGCGTACGTCGACGGGCGGCCGATGCCCAGCTCTTCCAGCTTGCTGACCAGGCTCGGCTCCGAGTAGCGCGCCGGCGGCGACGTCGTGTGCCCGTCCGGGCTCAGCTCGGTCGCGGTGAGGTCCTGGTCCTTCTCGAGCACCGGCAGGCGGCTCTGCTTGTCGTCGGCTTCGCCACCGGTCTCGGTGTCGACGGCCTCGACATACGCCTTCAGGAAGCCCGCGAAGGTGATCGTGCGGCCCGAAGCCGCGAAGGTGCACTCTTCGCCCGAAGTCGCGTTGCCGACGATGCGCACGGACATCGTGGTGCCCTTGGCGTCCGCCATCTGCGACGCGATCGTGCGCTGCCAGATCATCTCGTAGAGGCGGTACTCGTCGGTGTCCAGCTCGCCCGCGACCTGGCCCGGCGTGCGGAAGACCTCGCCCGACGGCCGGATCGCCTCGTGCGCCTCCTGCGCGTTCTTGACCTTGCGCGTGTACTGGCGCGGCGACGGCGAGACGTACTCCTTGCCGTACAGCTGCGTGGCCTGGCTGCGCGCCGCCGAGATCGCCGACTCCGACAGCGTCGTCGAGTCGGTACGCATATAAGTGATGTAACCGTTCTCGTACAGCTTCTGCGCGATCCGCATCGTGCGCTCCGAGGTGAACCGCATCTTGCGGCCCGCCTCCTGCTGCAGCGTCGAGGTCATGAACGGCGCGTACGGCTTCCGCGTGTACGGCTTTTCCTCGACGCTCGAGACCTTGAAGTCACGCTGCTTGAGCGCGTCGGCCAGGCGCCGCGCGTCGGCCTCGGCCAGCACGCGGATCTCGTTGTTCGAGGACTTGAGCTGACCGTCCGAGCCGAAGTCGCGGCCGGTGGCCAGGCGCGCGCCGTCGACGGCGACCAGGCGAGCCGGGAAGCTGCGCGGCGACGCCTCTTCGCCGGCGTCCATCGTCGCGGAGATGTCCCAGTACGACGCCGACGTGAAGCGCATCCGCTCGCGTTCGCGCTCGACCACGATCCGGGTCGCCACCGACTGCACACGGCCCGCCGAAAGCTTCGGCATGACCTTCTTCCACAGCACCGGCGAGACCTCGTAACCGTACAGGCGGTCGAGGATGCGGCGGGTCTCCTGCGCGTCGACGAGGTCGGCGTCCAGCTCGCGAGTCGAGTCGGCGGCCGCGAGGATCGCCTGCTCGGTGACCTCGTGGAAGACCATCCGGCGGACCGGGACCTTCGGCTTCAGCGTCTCGAGCAGGTGCCACGCGATGGCTTCGCCCTCGCGGTCGGGGTCCGTCGCGAGGTAGAGCTCGTCGACGTCCTTCAGCAGCCCCTTGAGCTCGGTGACCTTGGACTTCTTGTCCGGGGTGACCACGTAGAGGGCCTTGAAGTCGTTGTCGACGTCGACACCGAGCCGGGCCCACGGCTCGCCCTTGTACTGGGCGGGGACGTCGGCGGCACCGCGCGGCAGGTCGCGGATGTGCCCGACGGAGGACTCGACGACGTAGCCGCCGCCGAGGTAGGGGGCGATCTTGCGGGCCTTGGTCGGTGACTCGACGATCACGAGCCGCCGGTGCCCGGCGCCGTTGTCCGCCCCGGCTCCGTTCTTCTTGGTCCCTGCTCCTGCCACGCTGTCCTGCTCTCCGCTCATCTCGTCCCACCGCCGCGGGACTGCACTGCGCCCCGTCCCCCCGAGGGGTCCGGGCCCGTGTCTCGACCTGCCAGTGTGCACGCTGGTCCGGCCCGGACGGCGCGGAGGTGGCCCAACACGCCGCCGGTCCTGTGCCCTGCGCATCGCCGCTGACCTCGACGATGTTTCCCCAACGTACCTGCCACGTGATTTCGGCCACGTCTCGCGCAGCCTAGCGCGTGACCGGGTGGATACCCTCCGTTCGACGGTGGTGGGCGCGGGGACGTGACCGGTTCACTGAATTCCCCGTTCAGCCGAAAGGATCCGCCATGACCCGACGCCTCCTCGGCGCCCTGCTCACCGCCGCGACCGCCACAGTATTACTGGGGACGACCCCGGCGAGTGCAGCCGCGGCGAACTTCGCCGGCACGGTAGCCCTGTCCAACTGCTCGGGTTCGGTGGTCAAGCCCGCCGCGACACCCGACACCGCACCCGCGCTCGTCATGTCCAACGGGCACTGCCTCGAGACCGGTTTCCCCGCCCCCGGCCAGGTCATCACCAACCGCACGTCCAGCCGGACGTTCACGCTGCTCAACGCGAGCGGCGGCAATGCGGGCACGCTGCGGGCCAAGAAGATCGTCTACGGGACGATGACCGACACCGACGTGTCGCTCTACCAGCTCACCACCACCTACGCGCAGATCAAGTCGAGCTACGGGATCTCGCCGCTGGAGCTGTCCAACGCGCACCCGACGGCCGGTTCCCCGATCGACGTCGTCTCGGGCTACTGGAAGCGGATCTACTCCTGCACCGTCGACGGCTTCGTCTACCGGCTGAAGGAGGGCAGCTGGACCTGGAAGGACTCGATCCGCTACACGTCCGCCTGCCAGACCATCGGCGGCACGTCGGGCTCGCCGATCGTCTCCGGCGGCAAGGTCGTCGGCGTGAACAACACCGGCAACGAGGACGGCGCGCGCTGCACGGAGAACAACCCGTGCGAGGTCGACCAGGCCGGCAACGTCACCGTCCACTACAAGACGAACTACGGCCAGGAGACCTACGGCATTCCCGCCTGCCTCACCGCGGCCAACGAAATCGCCCTCACCCAGGCCGGCTGCACCCTGCCCCGGCCCTGACGCGCCGCCCGCGCCCGGTCAGGCCGTGCTCGTCACGGCCTCCGGGTGCGGGACCGGCCGCGGCTCCGCGCCGGGCCACGCCGCTTCGGCGCCCGGCGGTGGTTCGCCGATCAGTTCCAGCAGCGCCTCCAACCGGCGTTTCCCGGTGACCTTGACGGCCGGGACCTCGACCTTCGGGCCGGTCAGCTTCGCCGCGACCCCCAACGGCGTCAGCGCCTCGACCAGCCGCTCGTGCATGCCGGGCGCGAGCGGGTCGACGCCCAGCAGGTAGCCCTGCGTGCCGGGCCGGCCGCCGGCCAGCGCCCACATCCGCAGCATCGCCCCGCTCAGCCGGAAACCGTCCGGCACCGCCTTGCCCGAATCGTCCTCGACCGGCCCCGCGCAGCCCTCACGCAGCCACCGCAGCGCCAGCGGGAGCAGGTCGACCCGGAACGACGTCCGGACCTGCGGGTTGCCGCAGTCGGCCTTCGAGACCTGGGCGTCCGCGCCGCGGCAGCGGAACTCGCGCGCCAGGATGTGTGCCCGCCACGGTTCCTCGACGACCACCGACAACCGGGCGGCCGTGCGCCCGAAGCCGGTGATCTGGCCGTGGCAGCACAACAGCCCGGCCAGGTCGCCCAGCCCCGGCCCGCTGGCCTCGGCGGAGAAGAGGGAGATCGTCCGATCCACCGCGCCATACTAGAACATAAGTTCGATAGATGGCGATAGTCACGCGGATCTTCACCGAGGTGGTTGATCGAGCTGGTGGCAGCTCGGTGCGCGCTGTTCGGCCGCCGAGAGGGCCGGAACCTCTTTGAGGCCCTTGAGGTAGTCGAGCGCGTCGATGCGGTCGAGCGTGGCCCTGGCCTCGCCGAGGGCCTCCTTGGTCGCCGCCGCGTCGCCGCGGACGGCTTCGATGCGCTGACGCGCGTTTTCGGCCTGCTCACGGATCTCGGCGAACTGCCCGATGACGTCCTTGCGCCCGCCGTCCGCCGAGGGCACCGGCGGCGCGCCGAGCGCGTTCAGCCCGGCGAGGCTCTGGTCGAGCCCGCCGACCACGGACGTCAGGAGATCACTGGACGTCCGGGAGGCCTGCTGCGGCGTGCTGGGGTCGACGGCCGGCAGCGAAGCCAGGCTGCGGACCAGGTGCGTCACCGCGCCGCAGTAGGCGTCCGCCCATCTCGCCGCGGGATCGGCCTGCGGCACCACGGTCGTCACCGACAGACCCTGGTCCTGCGCCGGCGCGGGACCTTGCTGCCCGCAGCCGGCGAGGCCGATGCTGATCGTCGTGGTTAGGGCGGCGAAGACGGTTGACCGCGGCCGCACCTGAACACCTCCTGCTCGACGACGTCCCGGAAGGGCCGACGGTACCGACTCGGTGCCGCTTCGCAAGTCGCCGAGCCTGGGTGGGATGAGCTGACACGCCCCGGGCCCGGCACGCGACGCTGCGTGCCGGGCCCGGAACGGTTACTGCGTCAGGCCTTGATCTCCGTCGGGGTGTCGGTGAGGACCGTCCCCCGGCGCTTCGAGACCACGATCGCCGCCACGATGATGGCGAGCGCGACCAGCGAGATGATGATGCGGACCGCGGCGTTTTCGTCCGGGCCGATCGAGAACTGGACGACGGCGGGCGCGATCAGCACCGAGACCAGGTTCATGACCTTGATCAGCGGGTTGATCGCCGGGCCGGCGGTGTCCTTGAACGGGTCGCCCACGGTGTCACCGATGATGGTGGCCTCGTGCGCGGACGAGCCCTTGCCACCGTGGTTGCCGTCCTCCACCAGCTTCTTCGCGTTGTCCCACGCGCCACCGGAGTTGGCGAGGAAGATCGCCATCAGGGTGCCGCACGCGATCGCGCCGGCCAGGTAGCCGGCGAGCGCGCCGGTGCCCAGGCCGAAGCCGACCGCGATCGGGGCGAAGACCGCCAGCAGACCCGGCGTCGTCAGCTCACGCAGCGAGTCGCGCGTGACGATGTCGACGACCTTGCCGTACTCGGGGCGGGTGGTGCCCTCCATGATCCCCGGGATGTCGCGGAACTGGCGACGGACCTCGTAGACCACCGCGCCGGCCGCGCGGGAGACCGCGTTGACGGCGAGGCCGGAGAACATGAACACCACGGCCGCACCGATGATCACGCCGACCAGCGTGTTCGGGCTGACGATCTCGTTGACGAACGAGTTCGCCCCGGAGATGCCCTGGGCGATCCCGGAGCCCATGCCCGACAGCGTCTTCGCGATCGCGTCGGAGTAGGACCCGAACAGCGCCGTCGCCGCGAGAACAGCCGTGGCGATCGCGATGCCCTTGGTGATGGCCTTGGTGGTGTTGCCGACCGCGTCCAGCTCGGTGAGGATCTGCGCGGCCTTCTCGTCGACGTCGCCCGACATCTCGGCGATGCCCTGCGCGTTGTCCGAAACCGGGCCGAAGGTGTCCATCGCGACGATGACGCCGACGGTGGTCAGCAGGCCGGTGCCGGCCAGCGCCACGGCGAACAGCGCGACGCCGCCGCCGAGCAGGTAGGCCCCGAACACGGCCGCGCCGATCACCAGCGCGGTGTAGACGGCGGACTCGAAACCGACCGAGATGCCGGAGAGGATGACGGTCGCGCCGCCGGTCTCCGACGTCTGCGCGACGTCCTTGACCGGCTTGTACTCGGTGCCGGTGTAGTAGCCGGTCAGCTTCAGGATGACCGCGGCGAGCACGATGCCGATGATCACCGCGATGGTCGCGATGACCGCCGGGTTGCCCGCGTTCTCGTAGCCCGCGCCGAAGTCGGAGAAGCTGCTCGGCAGGTACACGAACGCCGCGATGGCCGACAGGACCGCGGAGATGACCGCGGAGATGTAGAAGGAGCGGTTGATCGTGACCAGGCCGCTTTCGCCGGCGCGCGCCTTGGTGATGTAGACACCGATGACCGCGGTGATGACACCGATGGCCGGCACGATAAGCGGGAAGATCAGGCCGTGCACGCCGAAGGCGGTGCTGCCCAGGATCAGCGCGGCGACCAGCATGACGGCGTAGGACTCGAAGAGGTCCGCGGCCATGCCGGCGCAGTCACCGACGTTGTCGCCCACGTTGTCCGCGATGGTCGCGGCGTTGCGCGGGTCGTCCTCCGGGATGCCCTGCTCGACCTTGCCGACCAGGTCGGCGCCGACGTCGGCGGCCTTGGTGAAGATACCGCCGCCGACACGCATGAACATCGCGATCAGCGCGGCGCCGAAGCCGAAACCCTCGAGCACCTTGGGCGCCTGGCCGGTGTAGACCAGCACGACGACCGCGGCGCCGAAGAGGCCGAGGCCGACGGTGATCATGCCGACCACGCCACCGGTGCGGAACGCGACGCGCATCGCGATCTCGCGCCCGCCTTCCTCACGCGACGCGGCGGCCACGCGCAGGTTCGCCTGCGTGGCCAGCCACATGCCGAGGTAGCCGATCGCGAACGAGAACGCCGCGCCGACCAGGAAGAAGATCGAACGGCCGATCTTCTCGTTCCAGTCGTCGGCGGGAAGTGCGAAGAGCAGGAGGAACACGATCACGCCGAAGATCGCGAGGGTGTTCCGCTGCCGCTTGAGGTAAGCGGCCGCGCCTTCCTGCACCGCCTTGGCGATGTCCTGCATCTTGGCGGTGCCCTGGCCTGCGGCCAGCACCTCCTTGAGCAGGACGTAGCCGATGACGAGTGCGGCAAGCGCGACCACGGCGACTACACCGACAATCGTGTAGCCACCTCCGGAGAGCGTGATGGACCCGCCCTCCGCGAGGAACTGCCGTGACATTCGTCCTCCAGGAGACGTCGCCGATCGCCAGCGTCGACGGCAAGCCGAGGGTTCGACACGGCCGGCGCTGGCATGGACCCTGTACGGAGCGACACGCTAGCCGGGCAGCAACGCACGTCTCACATGACGCTCACCACAGAGGGTGTGGATTGCGGGAGTGTATTGGTATCGCAACCAGCGTCTTCACGCCGTCCCGGTGACGGTACATTCCGTTACCTTGTGAGGCTCCTCACTTGATCGATCACTCCTCCGCCGATCCGTTGGGGCGGTTGGGGATGCGGGAACTGTCGTACCCCTGTGCGAAGCTCGGCTGGTGGACGACTCACGGGGGCGGCGGCTGCTGGGGCGGGTGACCGCCGGCATCCCGTCGCGCGAAGATCCGGTCACGCACGTCGCGGACCTTCCGGGCCGGAACGCGCGCTACGCAGAGTGGCCGTCATGGGCCGATCCGGCGGTGGTGACTGCGCTGCGTGACTGTGGAGTCGAGGCCCCCTGGGCGCATCAGGCGGAGGCGGCTTCGCACGCGTACGAGGGTCGTCATGTCGTGATTTCGACCGGCACGGCGTCGGGCAAGTCGCTCGCCTACCAGCTGCCGGTGCTGTCCCGGCTGGCCGCGGGCGAGAAGGCGAACGCGCTGTACCTGTCGCCGACCAAGGCGCTGGGGGCGGACCAGCTGCGGTCCGTGTCCTCTTTGGACGTCCCCGGTGTCCGGGCGGCGTCGTTCGACGGGGACACGCCGATGGTGGAGCGCGACTGGGTGCGCGCGCACGCGAACTGGGTGTTCACCAACCCGGACATGCTGCACCGCGGGATCCTCTCGCAGCACGGGCGGTGGGCGCGGTTCTTCCGGCGGCTCAGCTGCGTGGTGGTCGACGAGTGCCACAGCTATCGCGGCGTCTTCGGCTCTCATGTCGCGCTGCTGCTTCGCCGGCTTCGGCGCGTCGCCGAGCATTACGGTGCTTCGCCGGTGTTCGTGCTCGCTTCGGCGACGACGGCTTCGCCCGCTTCGTTCGCTTCGCGGCTCACCGGTGTTCCGTGCGAGGCGGTCACGGAAGACGCGTCGCCGCGCGGCGCTCGAACGGTCGTGTTGTGGGAGCCGCCGCTGCTGGAGGAACTGACCGGGGAGAACGGCGCGCCGGTCCGGCGTTCGGCGGGCGCGGAGACGTCGCGGATCCTGGCCGACCTGGTCGTCGAAGGCGCGCGGTCACTGGCGTTCATCCGGTCGCGGCGGGGCGCGGAGCTGGCCGCGCTGGGCGCGCGTCGCATACTGTCCGAAGTGGACCCCGCATTGTCGGAAACCGTTGCGGCATATAGGTCCGGTTATCTTCCGGAGGAACGGCGGGCACTGGAGGCGGCGTTGCTGTCGGGGCGCCTGCTGGGTGTCGCGACGACCAACGCGCTGGAGCTCGGCGTCGACATCGCGGGCCTGGACGCGGTGGTGCTGGCCGGCTATCCGGGCACGCTCGCGTCGTTCTGGCAGCAGGCCGGGCGGGCGGGGCGCTCCGGTGATTCGGCGCTGGTGGTGTTCGTGGCGCGGGACGATCCGCTCGACACGTACCTGGTGCACCACCCGGCGGCGCTGCTCGAGCGTCCGGTCGAGACGGCGGTGCTCGATCCGGCGAACCCGTACGTACTGGGGCCGCAGCTCGCCTGCGCCGTGGCCGAACTGCCGCTGACCGTCCCCGAGCTGGAGATGTTCGGCGGCGCGGCCGCCCAGGAAGTGCTGACCGAGCTGGCGGAGCAGAAGCTGCTCCGGCGCAGGTCGAGCGGCTGGTACTGGACGTCCCGGGACCGGCCGCACGCCGAGGTCGGGATCCGCGGGACGGGCGGCGAACAGGTCGCCGTGGTCGAGTCGGATTCCGGGCGGATGCTGGGCACGGTCGATCCGGGGTCGGCGTGCTACGCGGTCCACCCCGGCGCGGTGTACCTGCACCAGGGGTCGTCGTACGTGGTCGACGAGCTGGACCTGGAGCAGGGGCTGGCGATGGTGCACGCGGAGAACCCCGACTGGACGACGACCCCGCGCGAGGTCGTGGACATCGCGGTGCTGAGCACGCAGGAGAAGCAGGACTTCGGCGGGGTGAGCGTGTGCCTCGGCGAGGTCGCGGTGACGTCCCAGGTGGTGGGCTACCTGCGGCGACGTCCGTCGGGTGAGGTGCTGGACCACACGCCGCTCGACCTACCGGAGCAAAGCCTGCGCACGCGGGCGGTTTGGTACACGGTCTCGTCCGAACTGCTCGGACCGGCGGAGCCGCGGCGCACGGGCGGCCGCGGCGTCCGCGTTTCCGGGGCCGATGGCGAGGCGGGGACCGGGGGCCATCGGGTGGGGACCGAATCTGCGGGGCCGGTGGGGACCGGGGAGGAACCCCTGGCGAACGGTCGGGGGCCCGTTCACGAGGGTGGCAGGGCACCGGGGGGTGCCGGATTGGTTCCGGCACGGGTCCCCGGTGCCCTGCATGCCGCCGAGCACGCGGCGATCGGCCTGCTACCGCTTTTTGCTACGTGCGACCGATGGGACATCGGCGGGGTGAGTACCGCGTGGCACGAAGACACCGGGGAGGCGACGGTGTTCGTGCATGACGGCCATCCCGGGGGTGCGGGATTCGCCGAACGCGGTTATGCCGCGATTGTCCCGTGGCTGGTCGCAACGCGGGAGGCGATCGTCTCCTGCGAGTGCCCGACGGGATGCCCGTCCTGCGTCCAGTCGCCGAAGTGCGGGAACGGCAACGATCCGCTGGACAAGGCGGGGGCAGTGGCTGTCTTGAGCACCGTGCTCGGGGCGTTGCGTCAACACGGCGCCTAGACGGCCACTTCGTGGTTCATGGAGTTGTGTCCTGCTCCGCCTCGGCCGGGCTGGGACCGGCCGCCGGCGGTGGTTCGGGGGTCAGGCCGCGGTGGTCTGAACCAGCTGCGCGGCGTCGGCACCGGCCAGGGCGCGGACGAGGACGTCGTGCACCTCGGCGGCGTCCGGCAGCTGCCAGCCGCAGACCTCGGGCTTGACGCGCCAGTGCACGACACCGTGCTGGAAGGGCGACGGGGGCAGCGGGATGTAGCTGTCCTTGCCGTGCCACTGGATCGAGGCGCAGGTCGCCAGCTCGGCCGGGACGTGCTCGGCGACGGTGGTGAGGAAGAGCCAGCGGCCGTTCGGCAGCGCGATGATCGGCGCCGGGTGACCGAGGGTGCGGAGCAGGCGGCAGGCGCGCTTGCCGAGTTCGTCGTCGACCTCGATGGCGTCGAGCACGGTGCCGGTGGCGACGAGCAGGCTGTGGGTCCGGTCGGAGAACCAGGTGGCGACCCCGTGGGCGTGGGTGCCGATCTGCTCGCGCCAGTTGTCACTGGCCGGGACCGGACGACGCCAGGTGAGGTCGTCGCCGCCGGTGAGCGGAGCGGGGTTGACGCCCGGGAGCACCGGCCACCCGCGCCAAGCGAGGCCGATCGCCTCCGCCCGCAGTTCGATGCGGAAGGCGCCGCGCCAGCTATCCGGCCAATTCGCGTCCAACATTGTCTTCCTGCCTTAGGTTCCGGTTCTCCGCGACCCCGGAGCTAAACGCTGTCGTGGTGTCGCACATCTCACTTAACGGCAAGTTGCACATTGCCCGGAACCCCCGCGCGACAACCGGTGGTTACGCCGCGATGAACGCCCAGTGATCCCTACGGCCCGACCGAACCCGGCGGCGTCCGTCGACGGTGAACGGCAGCCGCCCACGGACCGTTCGTCGCGCGAAACCCCAGGATCGAGCGCTCTTCCGCGGGGCGTGCGGTCGCCGAGGCGCGTCCTATCGGCCCAGGTAGGCGGCGGATTCGACCGCTCACCGTGCACTACCGACCGCTGCCCGTGACCATCGGCCGCTCATCGTCCGCCCGGACGGATCAGCCGGTCATCGCGGCATACCGACCAGTCGGCGTCCGCTGAGCGGCGGTGGCGGGAGGTGTCCCGGTGAACGGGCAACGGGTGGTGGCCGGTTGTCGTGGGCGTAGTCGCGGTCAGGACTTGGGTCGGCTTTAGGTGGACTGGGGTTGGGCCACGGACGCACGGGCCCGCAGCCGGAGTCGGGGATGGGGATGGTCCGGGGCTAGACAGGAAGGGCCGGTGCGCGGACCGACCGAGGCCGGGCCGGGCCGATCGCAACCCCGGAGCGCCGACGCCCTACTGCCCACGGCAGCGCGCCTGTTTCCGCGGCTCACGGTGGCTGACCCGTGGGTCCGGCTCGGGCTCGAGCCGAGGGGCCTGGCAGTCCGGCGAAGCCGAGGCTGGGTGCCTGGACCTCGACGAAGGCGTCCAGGCGCTGCCATCGGCAGGTCAAAAGCGTCACCGCCATCCGGTCCGCGATCCACCTGGCGCGCTCACAGGCACGGGCTGGGCCCTCCGCCGCGTGCGACGCTGCCGCGAGCGCGCCCAGGTCCGCGGCGCTTTCTGCTCGGTGGCGGGCCAGGACCGCCACGCCGAGCCAGCAGCCGAAGACCGCCACCCCCGTCAGCGCGGCCACCGCCATCGCCGTCCAGATCGTGGCCACGCCGCTGTCACGGCGGTCCTCCGGGCGCGGGTCAGCCGGCCGCATCGGTGGTCTCCGTGCCCGGCTCGGCCACCGCGTAGGCCGTCGCGTTCAGGTCGATCGCCGGGAGCAGACCGCCTGCCGGGCGGGCGCTCACCCGGACCGTTATCGCGTCGGCTGTCCGACGGATATCGAGGCTCGCGCCCGCCGGGGCTATCTCGTGGACCGCGGCCGCCGCTTCGTGGGGCTGGCCTCTGGCCAGGAGCCGGGCGGCCTCGCGGGCCGCGTCCGTGCAGCGCAGCTGGCTCGTCAGCAGCGTGAGGCCCGCGACCAGCAGGACCGTCACCACGGTCAGGCCGGCCAGGCCGAGTGCCGCTTCGACCGTCACGCTGCCTTCGTCTTCGCGGCTCACGACGGCACCGTCAGGGCCTTCATGACCAGGCTCGTCAGCCACGAGACCACCGAGTCGCCGGTGAGGAGGCCGTACAGGACAGCCGCGAAAGCCGCGACGGCGACCGTCACGATCGCGTACTCGACCGTTGTGGATCCGTCGTCGGAGCCGGGCCGGCGGTGGGACGCGCGCATGGGATTCCCTTCAGTACTTGTCAGTGGTCAGAAGAGCGGGCCGAGACGGGCGGCCAGGCCGAGGACGACCGGTAGCACGCCCAGGCAGAAGAAGGCCGGCAGGAAGAGGAGGCCGACCGGCAGCGCCAGTGCCACCCCGGCTCGTTCCGCACGCTCTTCCGCCTCGGTGGTCAGCTCCTCGCGGAACCGTTCGGCGAGGTCGGCGGCGGCCGCGGCGAAGGCCGCGCCCGAGCGAGACGTCCGGATCGCGGCGGCCACCAGTTCCCCGAGGCCCGGGACGGCCCGCACCGGCGCCCACGCCTCTTCCGAGCCGGAGCCGAGCGCGAGGAGGCCTGCGGTCGAGCGCAATGCCGCACTTGCCGCGGCCGGCGCGGTGACGGCCGCCGCATCGAGCGCCGAGGCGACCGGTAGCCCCGCGCGGAGGCACGCCGCGAGGAGATCGAGCGTGTGGGCGAGCCGGAGCTTGGCCGCCAGGTCGACGGTGGGTGCTCGCGGCCGCCGGGTGCGGCGGATCGCCCACCAGCCGCCAGCAGCCATCAGACCGCCTACGACCATTCCCGGCAGCCCGCCGATGAGGACTGCCGTCGATACGCCGCCCAGGGTGGTCGCGGCGGGCGCGACTGCCCGGGGCCATTCGCGGGGCTCCGAGCTCGCGCTGCCGGCCAGCCAGGTGAAGCGCCGTGCTGCGGCGGAGTCGCTCGGCCAGGTGAGGAGGGCTCCGGCAAAGAGAAGGAGCGCCGTTGCGTTCATCGGAACCGCCCTTCTCCGGCGGGAGCCCGACGCGTGGACTCCCACAGCCACGTGGCAAGGCCGCCGGCAGGGAAACAGACTGCGGTGACGTTCACCGGGACCGCCCTTCTCCGGCGAGGACGCGACGCGTGGACTCCCACTGCCACGTAACAAGGCCGCCGGTGGAGAATCGGAACCGCTCCTCGTCAGTGAGAGCGCGTCGCGTGGACTCCCACAGGCACATGACAAGGCCGCCGGCAGGGAAAAGGAGCGCGGTGGCGTTCATCGGATCCGCACCCGGCCCATCAAGGCGCGGCACCACGCCGTTCCCGCCCAGAGCAGGAGACTGCCGGCCACCAGCAACACCTGGCCTGGCGAGCTCCCCGTCAGGACGGACAACGGAGAGGCGCCCATCGCCTGGCCGAGCAGTACGCACAAGGCGGGCAGGCCGGTGAGCACCGCCGCGCTCGCCCGGGGGCCGGCCAGCTTCGCGCGCGTTCGGCGGGCGAACGTCAGGCTTGCTTCGGCGTCGCGGCGGGCCGCGTCGAGGACGTCGGCCATCGGCAGGCCGTAGCGCCTGCCCAGGGTCCAGGCCGCGGCCAGTTCCGGGAGGGCCGGAGCCCGCAGCTCGCCGTCGAGGCGGGCCGACGTCGCCAGCGCGCGGAGGTCGTCCGCTACCGCCGGGACGACCTCTGCCGCCGCCTCCGCCGCGGTCACCGGGTGGGCGCCGGAGCGCAGCTCGGACACCATCGTGCGCAACGCCGTTGCCGTGTGGGCCGCCATCTCGAGGTTCGCGGTCGCCCGGCGGTGGGCTTGGCGCTCCTGGCGCCACGCCAGGGTCAGCACGCCCGCGGCGATCGCGCCCCCGGGTCCCGCGAGCAAGCCCGCGAGGGCCGCCGGGAGCAGCCAGCGGACCACGGCCCACACGTCCGGGACGCGGACCGTCGCAGGTTGCTCGACCGCCGCTTGGAGCCGGGTCGGTGCCGCCGGCCAGCACGCCAGGGCCGCTCCCACGCAGAGCGGGAACCACGCCGTGATCATCGCGGGCTCCTTCTGCGGCGCGGGAAGATGTTCAGCAGCAAGGAGATGCGCACCAGCAGCAGGATCAGCACGCGATCGCTCCCGTCGTGACGAAGAGGTGGCGGTCGACCGTCCAGCGGCCCGCGCGCCACACCGGCACCACTCGTGCCCGGCCGTGTTCCGCGCGGAGTACGCCGACCTCCGCGAGCCGGCGTCGGCCGCCGGGCTCGCGGCGCATGTGGAGGACCACCCTGATCGCCGCGACGAGCTGGCTGTGCACCGCTTCGCGACCGAGGCCGCCGAGTGCCGCCAGTGCCTCGATGCGGGCCGGTACCTCGGCCGGTGAGTTCGCGTGGACCGTGCACGCGCCGCCGTCGTGGCCCGTGTTCAACGCCGTGAGCAGGGCGCCGACCTCGGCGCCGCGGACCTCGCCGACCACCAGCCGGTCGGGACGCATGCGCAGCGCCTGGCGGACCAGCTCCGGCAGGCCCACCGCGCCCGCACCCTCCACATTGGCCGGACGGGCGACGAGGCTGACGAACTGCGGGTGCGCGGGCTGCAGCTCGCCCGCGTCCTCGACGCAGACGATCCGCTCGGCCGGGTCGACCGCGCCGAGCAGCGCGGCGAGGAGCGTCGTCTTGCCCGCGCCGGTGCCGCCGGTGACGAGGAACGCCATCCGCCGCGACACGACCGTCTTCAGCAGATCCGCGCCCTTCGCGTCGAACGCCCCCAGCTCTTGCAGCGCCGCGAGATCGTGCGTAGCCGGGCGGAGCACGCGCAGGGACAGGCACGTGCCGCCGGCCGCGACCGGGGGAAGGACGGCGTGGACCCGGATGCGGCCGTGGGGACCGTTGCCGGGCAGCCAGCCGTCCACATAGGGCTGTGCGTCGTCGAGCCGGCGGCCGGCCGCGAGCGCGAGGCGCTGGGCCAGCCGGCGGACGGCTTCTTCGCCGTCGAACGCGATGCCGGTGCGGACCAGGCCGTCCGGGCCGTCCGTCCAGACCTCGTCCGGCCCGGTGACGAGCACGTCGGTCGTCGCCGGGTTCTCGAGGAGCGGGGCCAACGGGCCGGCGCCGACGAACTCGTCGCGGGCTCGGCGGGCCGCGTCGAGCACCGCGTCGTGGCCGAGCGCGCCACCGGCTTCGGCGCGGACCGCCGTTGCGACGGCGACCGGATCGGCTTGCCGGCGGTCGCCGGCGAGCCGGTTGCGGACGCGGTCCACGAAGTCGGTGGTCATCGGTTCGCCGCCTCGGCCTTGGTGTGGCCGGCTGTCACGCGGGTGCCGGTGAGCACGGCCAGGAAGTTCGCCGCGCTCACCGGGCCGCGGCCGGCGAGGGTCAGGACCGTGGGCAGCAGGAGCTCGGCCACCCTGATCGGGGCGCCCGGCGGGCGAAGCCGGGCGCTCATCGGGCCGCCGCCCGGGCCTCGCGGCGGGCCACCGCCAAGACGTCCGCGGCCGCCGTCGCCAGCGGACCGGACGGCTTGGCCGGGAACTCGCCGCGTTCGATCGCCACCGGCAGACCCCGCTCCGGAGCCATCGACGCCAGCAGGGGCGGGCCGAGAAGACCAGCCGTCCGGACGGGCGAGACGCCGGCCCGGGACCGTCCACACGCGACCACACCCAGGCGGGCCGTCAGTTGCGACAGGGGCCGCAGCACCTGCTTCGCCGCCATGCAGGCGCGGAACTCCACGGGCACCACCAGCACCACCAGGTCGGCCACGGTGACCGCTTCCGCGGCCGCGTCGCCCAGGGTGCGCGGGAGGTCGCAGATCACCGTGCGGCCCGCACGGCGACCGGCCGCGAGGACCGCCGACAGGGACTCGACCGCCGGGCCTTCGCCCTCCCGGCCGCACGCCAGCACCGGCAGGCTGCCGCCGCGATGTCGCCGTTGCGGGAGCGCCGCCGCCAGCGCCGGCACCGACATGCGGCCGCTCAGCCGCACTTCCGACCAGCGTGGCCCGGGCGTCTTTTCCAAGCCCAGCAACAGGTCCAGACCGCCGCCCAGAGGATCGCAGTCCACCAGCAGGGCGCCACCCGGCTCCCGGTCGGCCGCCAGCGCCAGTGTCGCGGCGAAGACGGACGCACCCGCGCCGCCCCGGCCGCCGACCACGGCGAGCACCAGGCCGGCTTCTTCCGCCGGGGTCTCGACGACGTCGGCGAAGGCGCTCGCGAGCTCCGTCTCCTCGTCGGGCAACGAGATCACGCGCTCGACGCCGACGCGGAACGCGTGCTCCCACGTCCGTGTCCCCGGGCTGCCCTTGCAGACCAGCAGGATCCCGCCCCGCCGGGGCAGGATGGGCGAAAGCCGCGCCGCTTCCTCGTCGAGGACCACCAGTGGAGCCCTGGCCCAGTGCGCCCGGGCCGCCGTCAGGTCCGGTGCCCGGTCGAACTCGCAGCCCGCGACCGCGGCCACGCGCAGGATTTCGTCGAGCACGGTTTCGTCCGCGGCGACCACGATCGGTCGTTCCCCCGTCATGCGTTTCTCCCCCGTCGTCGGTGCGGGCCGTGGGTGGCCCGGGTTCCACCGTCGCGGTGGGGGGCTCGGGGGCGCAACGGGGCGGGCGGGCGGCTGTGGACAACCGGGGTGTTGTGGACAACTGCCGTCCCGCGGACGGCTCGCGGGCCGGTTCTGTCGGTGGGCTGTGGCAGGATCGCGCCCGCCCGCGACGCACGCGCGGCGCGAAAACGCGGGGAATGCCCGCGTCCGAAGATTTCCCGCGCCGAAGAAACGATGATCCGGCCTGGGAAAAACGGAATCGAGAAAGGTAAGCGGAAGGCAAGACGCCCCGCGCCGAGCGCGCGAACCGAAAGGCAAGAGGAAGGTTAAGAGGGCGGCCCCCGCCAGGGGGGAGGGACGGGGGCCGCCGTGGGTTCAGCCCCGGGGGGTCGGACTGAACCGGCCCGGTTGGACACCGGGCTCCCTCACTGTAACTCCGCCGGTGGCCGGTTCGCGCGCCGGGCGAGGCACACAGTTCGATAACGGCACAGCGCCCCGGAAGTGCCTTCCTGTCATGGATTTTCCGCCCGACACGGCACGCGGGTGGTGGATCAACGGGACGCGCCGCGATCAAGCTCCTATCCTGGGCAGGTGGCCGAACCGAGCAGCGCGCTGCCGCGCATCCGGAAGCCGGGCCCGGAGCACGCGGTGGCCGCGTTCTTCGACCTGGACAAGACGATCATCGCCTCTTCGAGCGCGCTGGCGTTCAGCAAACCATTGCTGAAAGAAGGATTGATCAACCGTCGCGCCGCGTTGCGCAGTGCCTACGCGCAGCTGGTGTTCTCACTCGCCGGCGCCGACGAGAACAAGACCGAACGGCTCCGGGCCGAGGTTTCCGCGCTGTGCGCCGGCTGGGACGTCGCTCAGGTTTCGTCGATCGTCCGCGAAACCCTGCACGACGTCGTCGACCCGCTCGTGTACGTGGAGGCGGCGGAGCTGATCGCGCGGCACCGGGAGGACGGGCACGACGTCATCGTGCTGTCGGCGACCGGCGAGGAGGTCGTCGCACCGGTGGCGGAAATGCTCGGCGCGACGCGGAGCGTGGCCACGCGGATGCAGATCGTGGACGGGCGCTACTCCGGCGAAGTCGACTTCTACTGCTACGGCGCCAACAAGGCCGTCGCCGCGAAGCAGCTCGCCGCGACCCACGGCTACGACCTCGCGGAGTGCTTCGCCTACACCGACTCGAGCACCGACATCCCGCTGCTCGAGGTCGTCGGGCACCCGCACGTGGTCAACCCGGACAAGCTCCTGCGGCGCGAGGCCCTCGACCGCGGCTGGCCGATCCTGGCCTTCGACCGGCCCATGTCGCTGCGCAGCCGGATCCCGACCCGATCGGCGGGAATGGTGGCTCTCGGCGTCGGCGCGATGGCGGCCGGAGCGACCTGGTACGGCCTCAATCGTCGCCGTCGGTCTCGGTAGCCGCCCGGGCCGCCACCCACACGGCCGTACGGCCTCCGCTTTTGCTTGGCCCAGCCCCGAATTGTCCGTCGCGGAGGGTGCCCGTGTCACCCGATCCAGCCTCTGTACCGGTGCACCCGTCCGCGCACTTGAAGTGACCGGGCTCACGGCGTAGAAAGTAGGTGCGGACGTTTGGTCGGCCAGGGAGCAGGTAGAAGAGAAGCCTGTTCCACCCCGGCAAATCTCCGTGCGCGGACTCCGGGTACCCACGCGCAGCGCGCCGCGGGAGGCTCGTCGTCTAGGGACTGCGTAGTGGGACGCCACACGCCGAGTCCATGTAGGTACGACCAGAGTTGCACGCTTGGTCGCCCGAGAAGTTCGCGCTTGCAGGCGGCGCCCGTTGGCCCCAGGGCCACGGGCGCCGCCTCGTTTCATGCCGAGGGCCGGAGGCGCCGGTACGGGCGCGGAACTTTCACCGGGGAACGCGGAATCGGCGCATCACCCGTGATCAGCGGGGCCTCACGCGTGTCTGGAGGGGCATCACGTGTGAGCCGGGACGGATCTCGCGTGACTGAAGACGGATCTCGCGTGATTGGAGACGGAACCGGCGGGCCGGGGGTCGGGGTCCTGCACCTTGCGAACGGCGACTTTCTTACCGATCCGGGTACGAACTCCTCCGTTGGTGCGGTCGGTCGATGGACATCGACGGATTCGGTGAGTAGCTTCCCGATACTGGCGCTTCCGAGTGGACTTCTGACGTCCGCCGGGCGCCCGCAACTTTCTGGGAGGCTGGTCGTGACGACCCGAAATCGGAGGTTCCATGCGCTCGCCCTGCCCGTCGCGGGGGTGCTCGCCCTCACCGGTGTGGGTGTCGCGACCGCGGCGAGTGCGCCGCGGGTGAGCATGGACGCGCAGGCGGAGGCCGCGGCGACGCAGGCGCTGCGCGGGCTGACGCTCGAGCAGAAGGTCGGGCAGCTGTTTGTCACCTGGGTGAACGGCAAGTCGGCCGACGAGGTGAACCCGAAGAACCAGGCGGACTTCGGCGTGGACACCCCGGCGCAGGTGGTCCGGAAGTACCACCTCGGCGGCGTCATCTACTTCAACAACGACACCCGCGACAACTTCGACGACCCCACGCAGGTCGCGAAGCTGTCGAACGGCCTCCAGAAGGCGGCCATCACGAGCGGGGCGCACATCCCGCTGCAGATCGCCGCCGACCAGGAGGGCGGCACGGTGACCCGGATGGGCGCGCCGGCCACCGAGTTCCCCAACGCGATGGCCATCTCGGCCGGGCGCGACACCGGCCGCGCGACGAAGGCCGCCACGATCCTCGGCCAGGAGCTGCGGGCCGTCGGCATCAACCAGGACTTCGCGCCCGATTCGGATGTCAACTCCAACCCCGTCAACCCGGTCATCGGCGTCCGGTCCTTCGCCGGGCAACCCGGCCTGGCCAGCGACTTCGTCACCGCCGAGATCAAGGGCTTCCAGAAGTCCGTCGCGGCGACCTCGAAGCACTTCCCCGGCCACGGCGCCGCCCCGACCGACAGCCACACCGGGCTGCCGCGCATCGACAGCACCGAGGACCAGTGGCGGGCCACCGACGTGCCGCCGTTCAAGGCCGCGGTCAAGGCCGGCGTCGACTCGATCATGACCGCGCACATCCAGTTCCCGAGCCTCGACCCGTCGCTGGAGCCCGCGACGCTGTCGAAGCCGATCGTCACCGGCAAGCTGCGCAACGAGCTGCACTACAACGGCGTCGTCATCACCGACTCCCTCGAGATGCAGGGCGTGCGCGAGCTGCACAGCGACGCCGAGATCCCGGTCCTGGCGCTCAAGGCCGGCGTCGACCAGCTGCTCATGCCGGTGCACCTCGACGTCGCCATCAACTCCGTGCTGGCTGCCGTGAAGTCCGGAGAGATCCCGATGCAGCGGATCGACCAGAGCGTGCTGCGCGTGCTGAAGCTGAAGTTCAAGAGCGGCATCCTGTTCTCGCCGTTCGTCGACGCGAACCGGGTGATGAAGACCGTCGGGACGCCGTCGAGCCTCGCGACCGCGCAGGACATCGCCGACCGCGGCATCACGGCCGTCGCGAACGACGCCGGTCTCCTGCCGCTGAAGCAGAAGCCCGCCACGACGCTCGTGACCGGCTGGGGCGCCTCCACGACGGTGACGCTCGCGCAGAAGCTGACCGCCCACGGCACGGCCGCGACGGCGTACCAGACCGGTCAGGCCCCGACGGACGCCCAGATCGCCCAAGCTGTCGCCAACGCGAAGAACGTCGACCTCGTCGTCGTGCTGACCAACAACATCGGCGGCTTCCCCCTGCAGACCAAGCTCCTCGACGCCCTGCAGACCACCGGCAAGCCGGTCGTCGCCGTCGCCGCGCAGATCCCCTACGACGCCGGTTACGCGTCCACGGTGAAGACCTGGCTGGCGACCTACGGCTACATCGGGCCGACGCTGGAAGCGCTGGCCAAGGTGATCCTCGGCGAGACTAAGCCGATCGGGAAGCTGCCGGTCGACATCCCGGCGGGGGCCGACGTGCACACCGTGAAGTACCCCTTCGGCCACGGGCTGACCTGGTGAACCTGAACCGGCGCCACTTCCTCGGCGCGGGTGCGCTGGCGGTCCCGGCCCTGGCGGGCGGCTCGGCCGTCGCCGGGGCCCAGCCCGAGCCCCAGTTCCAGGAACAGGCCCAAGCCCATCCCGGCCGCGTCCTCACCGGCGCCGAACAGCTGGCCGCGCAGGGCTGGCGGTCCTTCGCGGGCCGCAAGCTCGGCGTCCTGTCGAACCCGACCGGCGTGCTGCTGAACGGCGACCACATCGTCGACTCGATGGTCGCGGCCGGCGTGCGGCCGGTCGCGGCCTTCGGGCCCGAACACGGCTTCCGCGGCAGCGCGCAGGCCGGCGGCTCCGAAGGCGACTACACCGACCCGCGCACCGGCGTGCCGGTGTACGACGCGTACGGCGCCGACGCGACGAAGCTCGCTTCGCTGTTCACCAAGGCAGGCGTCGACACGGTCGTCTTCGACATCGCCGACGTCGGGGTGCGCTTCTACACCTACATCTGGTCGCTCTACACGGCGATGGTGGCCGCGGCGCAGGTCAAAGCCGCCTTCGTCGTGCTCGACCGGCCGAACCCGATCGGCGGCCGGGCAGCCGGCCCACTGCTCGACCCGAAGTTCGCCTCGGGCATCGGGAAGAAGCCGATCGTCCAGCAGCACGGCATGACCGTCGGCGAGCTGGCCCGCTTCTTCGCCGAAGAGTTCCTGCCGGGCGAAGGCGTGAAGCTGGAGCGCCTCGACGTCGTCCAGGTACGCGGCTGGCAGCGCGACACGCTCTTCGCGCAGACCGGGCTGAACTGGGTGCTGCCGAGCCCGAACATGCCGACGCCGGACACGGCGCTCGTCTACCCGGGCACCGGCATGTTCGAGGGCACGGTGTTCTCCGAAGGCCGCGGCACGACCAGGCCGTTCGAAATCATCGGCGCGCCCGGACTCGACTGGCGCTGGCGCGAGAAGCTCGAAGACCTGCAGCTCCCCGGGGCGAAGTTCCGCGAGATCTACTTCATGCCGACGTTCGGCAAGTTCGTCAACCAGGCCTGCGGAGGCGTGCAGGTCGGCGTCGGGGACCCGCGGGCCTTCGACGCGATCCGCACCGCGGTCGCCATGCTGGTCACGGCGAAGGCGCTGCACCCGGACGTCTTCGCGTGGCGCCCCGACAACTACATCGACAAGCTTTCCGGGTCCGATCGCCTGCGGACCATGGTCGACGCCGGCGCGGGCGTCGACGAGGTCACCGGCGCCTGGCGGGCCGAGCTGGCCGAGTTCGACCGGAAACGTCGTCGCTACCTGCTCTACCGCTGAGGGAGAACTCGTGCGTGCTAGGAAGGTCCTCGCCGCGGCCACCGGAGTGCTGGTCGCGCTGACCACCTTGACTGTGTCGGATTCGGGAGCCAGCGCCATCGGACGCCACGACGACGCGGGCCGCTTCGACCGGCCGCACCAGGGGTTCGCCTCGCCGTGGACGACCCTGCGCGACGGCAAACCGAAGGAAGCCGGGCTCGACCCGGCGCCGATCAAGGCCGCCGAGGACTTCCTCGCGAGCTGGACGAAGCCGGACGCCACCGGGCACCCGCACTTCTCCGGCGCGGTCGGCCTGCTGGCCCACGACGGCGTCGTCGTCGACCGGTACGCCGTCGGCGGCGCGCTGCGGTACGCCGACGCCGCGGGCACCGAACTGCCCGCCGAGCAGCAGGTCCCGATGCGCAACGACACCATCTTCGACATGGCGTCGATCTCGAAGCTGTTCACCTCGATCGCCGTGCTGCAGCTCGTCGAACGCGGTCAGCTCACCATCGACACCCCGGTGAGCCGGTTCTTCCCGGAGTTCGCCACCGGCGACAAGGCCGCCATCACGATCAAGATGCTGCTCACGCACGTCTCCGGGTTCGACGCCGACCCGATCCCGTCGCTGTGGGCGGGCTACCCCGACATCCCGTCGCGCCGGCAGGCGGTGCTCGACAGCCCGCTGAAGAACAAGCCGGGC
Source organism: Amycolatopsis sp. NPDC051106 (assembly GCF_040682775.1). NCBI lineage: Bacteria > Bacillati > Actinomycetota > Actinomycetes > Pseudonocardiales > Pseudonocardiaceae > Amycolatopsis > Amycolatopsis sp. NPDC051106. The sequence goes on from NZ_JBFBBQ010000004.1 coordinate 88,745, forward strand.
ACGACCTACCTCTACTCCGACATCAACCTCCTCACCCTCGGCTTCATCGTCGAGAAGCTGACCGGGAAGCCGCTGGACGAGGTGGTCCACGACCGGATCACCGCGCCACTGGGCATGGTCGACACCGGCTACAACCCGCCCGCGTCGAAGCTGAACCGGATCGCCGCGACCGAGTACGAGGCGAACCCGCCGCGCGGGATGGTCCGCGGCAGCGTGCACGACGAGAACGCGTGGTCACTCGGCGGCGTCGCCGGGCACGCCGGGGTGTTCAGCACGGCGAACGACATGGCGGTCCTCGCCCAGACGATGCTCAACGGCGGCAGCTACCGCGGGCACCGGATCCTCGGCGAGGACACCGTGCGGCAGATGATGCTGACCAACTACAACCAGCAGTTCCCCGACGACGCGCACGGCCTGGGCTTCGAGCTCGACCAGCCCTGGTACATGGGCGCGCTGGCCTCCCCGGTCACCGCCGGGCACACCGGCTTCACCGGGACGACGCTCGTCATCGACCCCGAGTCGCGTTCCTTCGCGATCCTGCTGACCAACCGCGTGCACCCGAGCCGGAGCTGGGGCTCGATCAACACCGCGCGCCAGGTCTGGGCGACGTCGCTGGCGCGGGCCATGGCCGTGAAGCCGCAGGTCGGGAAGGACGCGTGGACGAGCACGCTGGGTAACGCGAGCGTCGCGACGCTGAGTACCCGGCCCTTTACTACGCAAAGTGATCAAGCGCGGGTGTCCTTCTACGCCTTCGTGGACACCGAGGGAAGTACTGATCCATTACAGCTGCAGGCCACGACCGACGGGGTGAACTGGCAACCAGTCCCGCTGGCGGTTTCCGGGCCGGGCGCACCCTCCGGAGATGTGACGTCGCTCTCCGGACACGGGCACCGTGCCTGGTGGAAGGCGAGCGGGGCGTTGCCCCGAGGCGCGTCCGTCAGTCTCCGCTGGCGTTACAGCACCGACCCGAACTACACGGGCCGAGGGGTTTCGGTCGACGGTGTGAAAGTCACCGAGAGCGGCCGATCACTCCTCGACGGTGAACGGAACCCCGCCGTTTTCGTTGCAGAGGGTTGGCAGTTGAGCTCAAGGTGACGGCTCTGTCGCTCACTGTCCAACTTCCGGCCCAGTTAACCGTCTGCTTGCCGTTTGCACCGCGACACTAAGTTGCCAAGTCGTTAGCTTGACCTCGTTAACAAGACCGACCTGGTTGGCGACTTTCTGGTCAGTGATTAATCGCAAATCCAGATCCGCAGACACGGATGGGTTGCGATGAGACTGAAGGGTGTGGGTAGCCTTGTCGCAGATGCCAACGGTTAGTAACTTTCCGACGGTGAGTGATACCGAATCCGTAGTCGGCACGGCACCGTCCGAGCCCGTATCGGTCCAGACGACCGTGCGGGACGCGGACTCCAGCCCGCTGGTCCGGATCCGGTCCTTGCTCCCCGGCCTGGCCCGCGCCGAGCAGCGCGTGGCGAAGGTGGTGCTGGAGGATCCCGCGCACGTCGCGAGACGCAGCATCACCGAAGTGGCGCTGGCCGCCAACACAAGCGAGACGACGGTGACGCGGTTCTGCAAGGCCGTCGGGGTCGGCGGGTATCCGCAGCTGCGGATCGCGCTGGCCGCGGACACCGCGCGGACCGAGGCGCGCAGCACGCGCAACCTCGGCGGCGAGATCGGCCCGGACGACGACCTGGCGGCCGTCATCGGGAAGGTCAGCTTCGCCGACGCGCGTGCCGTCGAAGAGACGGCCGACCAGCTCGACGTCGCCACGCTGGAGCGCGTGATCGAGGTCGTCGCGAGCGCCGGCCGCGCGGACGTCTACGGCGTGGGCGCCAGCGCCTTCGTCGCCGCGGACCTGCAGCAGAAGCTGCACCGCATCGGCCGCGTGTGCTTCGCGTGGTCGGACACGCACATCATGCTGACCTCGGCCGCGGTGCTGAGCCCGGGAGACGTCGCGATCGGCGTCTCGCACACCGGCGCGACCACCGACACCGTCGAGGCGCTGCGGGTGGCCCGGGAGCACGGCGCGGTCACCATCGCCGTGACGAACTTCCCGCGGTCCCCCATCACCGAGGTCGCCGACTACGTTTTGACCACGGCAGCGCGGGAAACCACGTTCCGTTCGGGGGCCACGGCGAGCCGGATCGCCCAGCTCACCGTCATCGACTGCCTGTTCATCGGCGTCGCGCAGCGGCACATGGACGCGTCGGTCAACGCCCTGGACGCCACCCGGGACGCCGTCGGCTCGCATCGCCTGGGGGTCAGGCCGGACGGCCGTCGCCGTCCGCGGGAAACCGGCAAGTAATGACGGAAAAAGTGAGGCGCATGATGACCGTCCCGACACAGGCGGTGCACGTCGATTCGCCGACCGAGACCCGCAATCCCCGCACCACGGACATCGACCTGATGTCCACCGCGGGGATCCTGGGCGCGATCAACGCCGAGGACCGCACGGTCGCCGGCGCCGTGGCCGAGGTGCTGCCGCAGGTGGCCCGCGCGGTGGACTACGCGGTGGACGCCCTGCGGTCCGGCGGCCGGGTGCACTACGTCGGCGCGGGGACGTCCGGGCGCCTGGCCACGCTGGACGCGGCCGAGCTCGTGCCGACGTTCAACGTGCCGGCGGACTGGTTCATCGCGCACCACGCCGGCGGCGAGCGCGCGCTGCGCCAAGCCGTCGAAAACGCGGAGGACGACGACGGGGCCGGCGCGGCCGAGATGGCCGCCATGGTCCAGCCGGGCGACTTCGTGCTGGGGCTGACGGCGTCGGGCAGGACGCCGTACGTCTTGGGCGCGCTGCTGGCCGCGTCGCGCCAGGGCGCCCGCACCGGCCTGGTGTCGGGCAACCCGAAGGCCGCCAAGCCGGCGGGTGTCGACGTGCTCATCGCCGTCGACACCGGCCCGGAGGCGATCGCCGGGTCGACCCGGATGAAGGCGGGCACGGCGCAGAAGATGATCCTCACGTCGTTCTCCACGGCGACGATGATCAAGCTCGGCCGGACCTACTCCAACCTGATGGTCAGCATGCGGGCCACCAACGCGAAGCTGCGCGGCCGGACCATCCGCATCCTGCAGGAAGCCACCGGCATGACGATGGCGGACTGCTCGGACGCGCTCACCGAGGCCGGGGGCGACCTCAAGGTGGCGCTGGTGCACCTGCTGTCCGGGGAAGACGTGAAGAGTGCGGCGAAGGCTTTGCACGCTTCCGGTGGACACGTCCGGAAGGCGTTGGACCTGGTGCGGGCGCGCGCCAGCTAGATATTCATCTGTTCACCTGTCTAACCTCTCAGATGAGGGAAGGCGGGTGGGCGATGGCGGGCACAGAGGACTCGCGGCGCGGGCTTTCGCGCCGCGAGTGGGTGTCGATCGGCGGGATGGCGGGGTTCATCCTGCTGCTCAACGTCGTGGGCTGGGTGGTGCTGGCGGTCTTCGTCGCACCCCGCCACTACGCGCTGGGCGCGTCCGGGGTCTTCGGGATCGGTCTCGGCGTCACGGCGTTCACGCTCGGCATGCGGCACGCGTTCGACGCTGACCACATCGCCGCGATCGACAACACCACGCGCAAGCTGATGGCCGACGGCCAGCGGCCGCTGTCGGTCGGCTTCTGGTTCTCGCTCGGGCACTCGACGATCGTCTTCGCGCTGTGCCTGCTGCTCTCCCTCGGCGTCCGCGCACTGGCCGGCCAGGTCGAGGACGGCTCATCGGCGTTGCACGACGCGACGGGCGTCATCGGGACGTCGGTGTCCGGTGTGTTCCTGTACGTGATCGCGATCCTCAACCTCGTCGTGCTGATCGGCATCCTGCGGGTGTTCCGGCGGATGCGCCACGGCGAGTTCGACGAGGCCGCGCTGGAGCACCAGCTGAACAACCGCGGGGTGCTGAACCGCCTGCTGCGCGGCGCGACGAAGTCCGTGCGCAAGCCGTGGCACATCTACCCCGTCGGCCTGCTGTTCGGCCTCGGCTTCGACACCGCGACCGAGATCGGCCTGCTGGTGCTCGCCGCCGGCGCCGCCACGTTCGCCCTGCCCTGGTACGCGATCCTCGTGCTGCCGATCCTGTTCGCCGCCGGGATGAGCCTGTTCGACACCGTGGACGGCTGTTTCATGAACTTCGCCTACGGCTGGGCGTTCGCGAAGCCGGTGCGCAAGATCTTCTACAACATCACGGTGACGACGTTGTCGGTCGCCGTCGCGTTCGTCATCGGCACGATCGAGCTGGTGTCGATCCTCGCCGAGAAGCTGGCCATCACCTCGGGACCGCTGGCCGCGATCGCCTCGGTGAACCTGGACTACGTCGGCTTCGGGATCGTCGGGTTGTTCGTGCTGACGTGGGTCGTCGCGCTGGCGGTGTGGCGGTTCGGGCGGATCGAAGAGAAGTGGTCCTCGAAACTGTCCGGTTAGGAGGCCGCGTCGGAGATGCTCTTCGCTTCGCGCGCGCCCGCTTCGAACGCTTCGCAGCAGAAGAGCAGCCACGCGCGTACGCCCTCGGGCTCCCCGCTCGCGAAGCCTTCGGCCGCTTCGAGATAACGCGGCACGCGGCGGAAGAACGCGACTTCGGGGATGCTCAAGGCTTTCGGGTCCAGGCCCGTCGCCACCATCGTCAGCCGCGCCGCGGCCCGCGCGACCACGCCGTTCGCGCTGCCGAAAGGCTTGAGCGCCAACAGTTCCCCGTGCACGACCGCGGTCAGGACCGGGCCCGGCACGGACGTCGCGCCCGTCACGAGCTGAGCGAGCATCTCCAGGCGACCGCCGCCGGAATGCGGGCGCCCCAACGCATCCGGGTCGTCGACGAGGTCCGCCGCGGCCAGGACGTGCAGCCGGGCCAGCGCCTGCATCGGGGCCCGGCGCCACGTCGGGAGCAGCGTCTCCAGCGTCTCCGCGACGCGCAGCGAGCCGGCGAGGATCGGGTCGTCGACCGCGCCGTCGGCGGGCAGTTCCGGGTTGGCGCCTTCGATGCCGGCGGACGCCCGGGCCGCCCGCACCGACGCTTCGGCCGCCGTCGCCGCGCCGCCGCGGAGGTTGGCGGGGAGGCGGTGCACCGCGAACACGGCGTCTTGCGCGGACTTCGCGGCCGCCGCGACGCCTTCGAGGTCGAGGAGGGGCTTGAGCGGATCAGGCATCGAGCACCTGGCCTTCGCGGGAGACCACGGGCGGCAGCACCGACCACGGGAAGTTGATCCAGCGGTCGGTGTGCCGCCAGACGTACTCGCACTTGACCGTCGAATGCGGCTTCTCGTAGACGACGGCCGAGCGCACCTCGGCGACGTGCGCCACGCAGAAGTCGCGCACCAGCTTGAGCGTGGCACCGGTGTCGGCGACGTCGTCGGCGATCAGCACCTTCTTGCTCGTCAGGTCGACGACGTTGGGCACCGGCGGCAGCATCACCGGCAGGTCGAGGCGCTGGTCGACGCCGGTGTAGAACTCGACGTTCATCACGTGCAGGTTCTTCACGTCGAGCGCGTAGCCGAGCGCGCCGGCGACGAACAGCCCGCCACGCGCGATGGACAGGATGAGGTCCGGCGCGAAGCCGTCTTCGGCGATGGTGTGAGCCAGTTCACGGCCCGCCGTGCCGAACAGCTCCCAGCTCAGCTCTTCCCGCTCTTCGGCCATCGATCTCGCCCTTCGTCGTGGTCAGCCGAGCATAGGCAACGCCGAAGTGGACTTCGGAAATGCTCGGAAATTGGCTATCAGAGGAAGCCAATGCGCCGATTACGGTGATCACGTGAGCGACTGGAGCACCCGACCGACCCTGTCCGGCGAGCACGTCCGCCTGGAACCGCTGACGCCCGAGCACGCCAAGGGCCTGTTCGAGGCCGGTGCCGACCCGGGCATCTGGGCGTGGCTGAGCATCCGGCAGCCGGGGGATCTTCCGGCGGCCGAGCGGATGGTCGGAGAGGCGCTCGCCGACCCCGACCGGCGGCCCTTCGCGCAGATCGACGTGACGTCCGGCCGCGTCGCGGGGACGACGTCGTACTACCAGGTCGTCGAGAAGCACCGGATCCTCTCGATCGGGCACACGTGGATCGGCGCGGACTGGCAGCGCACCGGGCTGAACACCGAATCGAAGCTGCTTCTCCTCACGTACGCGTTCGAAACCCTTGACGCGCAACGGGTCTGCTGGGAGACCGACATCCGCAACCTGCGCTCGCAACGCGCCATCGAACGGCTTGGCGCGCTTCGCGAAGGCGTGCTGCGCGCGCACCGGATCCGGCCGGACGGGTCGTCGCGCGACACCGTCACCTATTCGATGCTGGCCCCGGAGTGGCCGGCGGCGAAGGCGCGGCTGAACGAACGCTTAGTCACCGCGGCTCGCCTGCCTCGGTGAAACGACCGGGCAACGTGGGTGCAACCTTTTACAAGGCGGACTAACGTCGCTAGCGTGCCGCTAGCCGTCATGTCGGCGCACTACAGGAGGCCTTGCAACCATGACCGAGCAGTCCCCAGCCCTGGACAACCTGCTCACCGAGAGCCGCACCTTCCCGCCCAGCGACGAATTCGCTGGCCAGGCCAACGCGAAGGCCGATCTCTACGCCGAGGCGGACGCCGATCGCGAAGCGTTCTGGGCGAAGCAGGCGGAGCGGCTGACGTGGGACACGAAGTGGACCACGGTACTGGACTGGACCAATGCGCCCTTCGCGAAGTGGTTCGTCGGCGGCAAGCTGAACGTCGCGTACAACTGCGTCGACCGGCACGTCGAGTCCGGGCACGGCGAGCAGGTCGCGATCCACTGGGTCGGCGAGCCGGGTGACACGCGGGACATCACCTACGCCGAGCTGAAGACCGAGGTTTCCAAGGCCGCCAACGCACTCGCGTCGCTGGGCGTCACCGCCGGCGACGTCGTGGCGATCCAGCTGCAGATGGTCCCCGAGGCCATCTTCGCGATGCTCGCGTGCGCGCGGATCGGCGCGCTGCACAACGTGGTCTTCGGCGGCTTCTCGCCGACGGCGCTGCGGGCCCGCGTCGACGACGCCGCCGCGAAGATCGTGATCACCTCCGACGGCCAGTTCCGCCGCGGCAAGGCCGCGCCGATGAAGGCCAATGTCGACGAAGCGCTCGAAGGCGCCGAGACCGTCGAGAAGGTCATCGTCGTGAAGCGCACGGGCGACCAGCTCGAGGGCGACGTCCCGTGGACCGACTCCCGCGACCTGTGGTGGCACGAGCTCGTCGACGGACAGTCCGAAGAGCACACTCCCGAGGCGTTCGACAGCGAGCACCCGCTGTTCATCCTCTACACGTCCGGGACGACCGGGAAGCCGAAGGGCATCCTGCACACCTCCGGCGGCTACCTGACGCAGACGGCGTACACGCACCACAACGTCTTCGACCACAAGGCCGGCGAAGACGTCTACTGGTGCACCGCCGACATCGGCTGGATCACCGGCCACAGCTACATCGTCTACGGCCCGCTCGCGAACCGCGTCACGCAGGTCGTCTACGAAGGCACGCCGAACACCCCGCACGAGGGCCGGCACTGGGAGATCATCCAGAAGTACAAGGTCTCCCTCTACTACACCGCGCCGACGCTGATCCGCACGTTCATGAAGTGGGGCGCGGAGATCCCGGAGAAGTACGACCTGTCGTCGCTGCGGGTGCTGGGTTCGGTCGGCGAGCCGATCAACCCCGAGGCGTGGATCTGGTACCGCGAGAACATCGGCGCGGGCAAGACGCCGATCGTCGACACGTGGTGGCAGACCGAGACCGGCGCGATCATGATCTCGCCGCTGCCGGGCGTCACCTCGACCAAGCCGGGTTCCGCGCAGAAGGCGCTGCCGGGCATCTCCGCGAAGGTCGTCGACGACACCGGCACCGAGGTCGGCCCGGGCGGCGGCGGGTACCTGGTGCTGGACAAGCCGTGGCCGTCGATGCTGCGCGGCGTCTGGGGCGACGAGGAGCGCTTCCGGGACACCTACTGGTCGCGGTTCAAGGACCAGGGCTTCTACTTCGCCGGCGACGGCGCGAAGTACGACAACGACGGTGACGTCTGGCTGCTGGGCCGCGTCGACGACGTGATGAACGTGTCCGGCCACCGCATCTCGACGACCGAGGTCGAGTCGGCATTGGTTTCGCACCCGACGGTGGCCGAGGCCGCGGTCGTCGGCGCGACCGACCCGACGACCGGCCAGGGCATCGTCGCGTTCGTCATCCTCCGCGGCAACGCGGTCGACGGCGGCGAAGAGGCCATCCAGGCGCTGCGCAACCACGTCGCGAAGGAGATCGGGCCGATCGCGAAGCCGCGGCAGATCATGGTCGTGCCGGAGCTGCCGAAGACGCGTTCGGGCAAGATCATGCGCCGCCTGCTGCGCGACGTCGCGGAGAACCGGCAGGTCGGCGACGTCACCACGCTGGCCGACTCGTCGGTGATGGACCTGATCTCGTCGGGCCTGAAGTCGGGCAAGACCGAGGAGTGAGCTAGCGTTCCTCTTGTCAGAGCCCTTCCGGCTTCGCGCCGGGAGGGTTCTTTCATGAACCCCCCGAGCGGCACACTTCGAACGCATGTTCTACACTGTGCCGCGAACCACACCCCCTTCCCGGGCAAGGAGACGACACGACGATGACCGTGGATGTCCTGACGCACGACGAGGAAACGGCTTCGGCTTCGACCGAGGCCCCGGTTTCGGCTCCGGCTTCGACTCCGGAGGTTTCCACCGACGAGGCGGCCGTCACCGAGTCCGCGTCCCCGGCCGCTTCGGAGGACCCGGCTCCGGCCGAGCCCGCCGCCGAAGAGGCCCCCAAGCCCAAGCGCGGCCGCCCGAAGGGTGCGGCGACCGCGTCAACGGCGAAGAAGACCCGCACGGTCGAGCTGATCCTGACCGTCACCGGCACGGCCGACGGCGAGTGGCAGGCCGAGCTGAAGAACGGCTCCAAGTGGGTCGCGAAGGGCCTGGAGATCCCCGCCGCCGCGGTGTCGCGCGCGGCGAAGGAGCTGCACTCCGACCTGTCCGGCCCGATCGACGAGGTGATCAACCAGGCCCGCGAGGCGCAGGCCGCGAAGGTCGCCGCGCTGGAGGCCGAGCTCGAGAAGGCCAAGCAGGCCCTCGCCGAGCTGGACGCCTGAGGCTTCACTCCGGGAAGCGCCCGGTTCCGCTTCGAGCGGGGCCGGGCGTTTCCGCTCTTCAGGGTCGGTTCGCGTACCTGGAGGGTCGGTTCGCGTACCTGGACAGTCGGCTCGCGTGATTGCGGGGTCGACACGGCCGTTGAAGGGTCAGCCGCCCTTCGAGCGGGCGTCGAAGGCGTCCAGCCAGGCTTGGAAGTCGAGTGGCCCGTAGAGGTACTCATCGGGACCGACCATCGAATCCGCACCGAACAGCCAGCCGATCGTGTCCCAGACCAGCTCGTCCTGGACATCTCCCGCTTCTTCGGTGATCCACGGGCGTGCCCAATCGTCGGCTTCGGCGGGAGTCAGCGTTCCCGCGGCGAGGTCTTCGAGCACCTTCCGCACCTCGTCGCGCGTCGGCTCGGGTCGCATTTGCGGCTCCTGATGAGCGGGTCAGGCCAGGGGTGGGCGGGACGGCAGGGGTGACTTGAACTCCACCCACATGGCGTCCGTCAGCGCCTCGACGTGGTGGGCCACCCCGCGCGGGTGCAGCACCGAGTCCCCCGGTTCCAGCACCGCCTCGACGCCGTCGACCGCGCCGCGGAGCTTGCCCGACAGGACGTAGACGATGCTGTCGTGGTCGTGCGCGTGCGTCGGTGATGACACGCCCGCCGGGTAGTGGATCAGGTACGCCAAGCCGCTCTCGGCCGTCTCCAGCAGGCGGAACCGGCCTTCACCGCCCTGGAGCGACAGGCCCTCGACCGTCACCAGCGGCTGCCACACTTGCTCGTCCATGCCGCCCATGATGGCCCAGGATCGCTGAGAGTCCACACAGGACCGGCTTAGGCAAGGCAGTCTTCAATTAGGCGAACCTGACCGGAAATTCGCATCTCGCCATGGTTCCCGGTTCGTGTTTCACTTGTCCCGTGACCGAAACCGCCGTGCAGCACGCCCACGAACCGCACCAGGGAGTGGGCGGGAAGCTGAATTGGCTGCGGGCCGGGGTTCTCGGGGCGAACGACGGGATCGTGTCCGTCGCCGGGATCGTCGTCGGCGTCGCCGGCGCGACCACGGAAACCACCACGATCCTGACCGCCGGAATCGCCGGGCTCGTCGCCGGCGCCTTTTCCATGGCCGGCGGGGAATACGTGTCCGTGAGCACCCAGCGCGACACCGAACAGGCCTTGCTCCGGCTGGAAAAGCAGGAGCTCAAGACCATGCCGGAGGCCGAGGAGCGCGAGCTCGCCGAGATCTACGAGGAAAAGGGGCTTTCGCCCGAATTGGCGAGCCGGGTCGCTCGCGAGCTGACCGAAAAGGACGCCCTGCAGGCGCACGCCGAGGCCGAACTCGGCATCGACCCGGACAACCTGACCAGCCCGTGGCAGGCGGCGTGGGCGTCCCTGCTCGCGTTCTCGGTCGGCGCGCTGCTGCCGATCCTGTCCATCGCCTGGGCCGGCGTCTCCCTGCGGGTGTGGGCGTGCGCGGCCGCGGTCGTCGTCGGCCTCACGCTGACCGGGTGGGTCAGCGCGAGGCTCGGCGACGCGAACGTGGGGCGCGCGATCCTCCGCAACGTCGGCGTCGGCGCCCTCACGATGGTGGTGACCTACTTCGTCGGGGTGATCTTCGGCGTCACCGTGGGCTAGCCCGCTCGAGGCACTCTTTCCCGCCGAGGGCGCATCGGCTCAGTGCACGCCCTTCATCAGCTTGCGGATGAAGGGGATGCCGAGGAACAGCAGCACGCCGACACCGATGGCGACCCCGCCGACCGTGCTGAAGTACGGCGTCTCGTCGTCGACCGAGTAGTACTCGGCGAGCTTGCCGGACATCGCGGTGCCGAACGAGATCGACAGGAAGTTCAGCGCGACCATCTGCGTCCGGAACGCCTCCGGCGCGAGCTTCGTCGACAGCGACAGCCCGACCGGGGAGAGGCACAGCTCGGCGATGGTGAAGACGAACAGGATGCCGACCATCGCGAGCATCGGGCTCGCGTTCTTGCCGCTGCCCACCATCGGCAGGAACAGCAGGAACGCCGCGCCCATCAGCACCGTGCCGAGGACGAACTTCATCGGCGTCGACGGCTGGCGTTCGCCGAGCTTCGTCCACAGCGCCGCCAGCACCGGGGCGAACACGATGATGAACACCGGGTTGATCGAGTTGACCCAGGACACCGGCAGCTCCCAGCCGAACAGGTTCCGGTTCAGCCGCTGGTCGGTGTAGGCCGCGACGACCGTGAACTGCTGCTGGTAGAGCGAGAAGAACACCGCGCTGGCGATGAACATCGGGATGAACGAGAACACCCGGCTGCGCTCGTCGCCGGTGATCTTGCGGCTGGTCAGGATGACGAGGAAGTAGATCACCGAGATCACGCCGACCACCACGACGACGACGTCGGCCAGGTTGCCCGGGTTGACGACGCCGGTCAGCACCAGCACCACGATCGCGGCGACCAGCAGCAGGGCGGCGCCGATCGCCAGCGCGCGCTGCGACGACGGCAGCGGGTTCGGGATCTCCCGGGCCTTCTCGCCGAGGTTCTTGCGGCCGAACGTGTACTGGATCAGGCCGAGCGCCATGCCGATCGCGGCGAGGCCGAAGCCGAGGTGGAAACCGACCTCCGTCTGCGCGAGCCCGGTCAGCAGCGGCCCGACGAACCCGCCGAGGTTGACGCCCATGTAGAAGATCGTGAAGCCGGCGTCGCGCCGCTCGTCGCCTTCGGCGTAGAGGGTGCCGACGATCGCCGTGGCGTTGGACTTCAGCCCGCCACTGCCGACCGCGACGCACACGAGACCGATGCCGATCCCGGTCAGGCCCGGCAGCAGCGCCAGGCTGACGTGGCCGATCATGATCAGCACGGCGCTGTAGAACAGCGTGCGTTCCGAGCCGAGCAGCCGGTCGGCGACCCAGGCGCCGATCACGGCCGAGAGGTACACCAGGCCGCCGTACGCGCCGACGATGCCGAGCGCGGACTCCTGCGCCAGGCCCAGCCCGCCCTGCTCGACCCGGTAGTAGAGGTAGATCGGCAGGATGCCGAGCATCCCGTAGTAGGAGAAGCGCTCCCACATCTCCACGCCGAAGAGGTTCGCCAGCCCTCGTGGGTGCCCGAAGAACCTCGTGTCCTGCTGGACCTCGGTTGAGGTGCTCACAACTGTCGTCTTCCTTCGTCTCGGACTTCGTTGTCGCTTGGCATGCTATGAGCACATCCGGTGACCTACCACCGACACCCCTTGTGACGGCAGTCATGACGATCCGTGACAAAGAGGGACTAAAGTGACACCGAGGTGCGCCGGGAAGCCTGGTCGGCAACAGTGATCAGCGACCCCAGGAGCCGCCCGTGTCCCGCCCCCTGACCGAGTTCGCGCGCTACCTGCGCACCGAAACCACCGGCGGGCTCATCCTGCTCGGCGCGACCGCGATCGCCCTGCTCTGGGCCAACTCCCCGCTGCGCGACAGCTACCACGCGCTGCGCGACTTCCGGCTCGGCCCGGAGTTCCTGCACCTGAACCTGACGATCGGCGACTGGGCGAAGGACGGCCTGCTCGCCCTGTTCTTCTTCGTCGCCGGGCTCGAACTCAAGCGCGAGCTCGTCATCGGCGAGCTGTCCCGGTTCAAGCAGGCGATCCTGCCGGTCGTCGCCGCCGTCGGCGGCATGGTCGTCCCCGCGGTCGTCGCGCTGGGCGTCGGCTGGGGGACGCCGGGAATCGACCGCGCGTGGGCGATCCCGGTGGCGACGGACATCGCGTTCGCGCTCGGCGTGCTGGCGCTGACCGCGTCGAACCTGCCCTCGAGCGCACGGGTGTTCCTGCTGTCGCTGGCCGTCGTCGACGACCTCGGGGCGATCATCGTCATCGCCGTGGTGTTCGCGACCGGCTTCGACCTGGTCGCGGTGGCCGTCGCCGTCGTCGCTCTCGCGCTGTACGCGTTCCTGCAGCACCGCCGCGTCCGGACGCCGTGGCTGTACGTGCCGCTCGCGCTGATCACCTGGGTCGCGGTGCATTCGGCGGGTGTCCACGCGACGATCGCCGGCGTCGCGCTCGGCCTGCTCACCCGCGTCCGCGCCGACGAAGGTGAGGCGGAAGCTCCCGCGCTGCGCCTCGAGCACCGGCTCCAGCCCTGGTCGGCGGCCGTGGCCGTGCCGGTGTTCGCGCTGTTCGCGGCCGGGATCTCGGTCAGCGGCGACTCGCTGGGCAAGGTGTTCACGACGGCGTTGCCCCTCGCGGTGCTCGCCGGGCTGCTCGGCGGCAAGGTCGTCGGGATCTTCGGGGCGAGCTTCCTGGCGGTCAAGCTGAAGCTCGCCGAGAAGCCGCGCGGGATGGGCTGGCGGGACATGGGCGCGCTGTCGGTGCTCGGCGGGGTGGGGTTCACCGTCAGCCTGCTGATCGCCGACCTGGCACTGCCGCCGGAGGCGAGCGAACTGGCCAAGGCGGCGGTGCTGATCGCCTCGGCGGTGGCGTCGCTGCTCGCAGCCGCGCTGCTTCTCCGGCGAAGCCGAGTACACGCCCAAGCGGAGTGATCTCGCGACACTCGGCTACGCCGCCGCGCCTGGTTTCGGGACACATGGCACGATGACCCGGTGAGCAGCCCCAAGCACGAACGCACCGGCCCCGACGGCGTGGGGGCCGTGCCTTACCTCCCGCTGTCCTCCGACACCGACGTCCCCGGCGACCAGTCGCTCGGCAGGCTCGTCGGCGACGCGACCCAGCACATCTCGACCCTGGTCCGGGCCGAGATGGAGCTCGCGAAGTCCGAGCTGGTCGGCGAGGTGAAGAAGGGCCTCAAGGGGGCCGTCTACTTCCTGATCGCGCTGACCGTCCTCCTGTACAGCTCGTTCTTCTTCTTTTTCTTCCTGGCCGAAGGGTTCGCGGACTGGTTCCGCTCCCTCCACCGCTGGGGCGCGTTCGGCATCGTGTTCGCCGTGATGCTGCTCGTCGCGGGCGGGGCCGGGTTCCTCGGCTACCGCAAGGTGAAGAAGTTCAAGGCACCCGAGCGGACGATCGCCAGCGTCAAGGAGACCGCCGCCGCGCTGAAGCCGCAGAAGGCGCCCGACGCCGACCTGACCACCACGCGCGACTGAGGCGGTGCCCGCGTCCCCCGACCCGTCGAGCGTCCGGCTCGACGGCCCGTGGGCTCATCGCGACGTGTCCGCGAACGGCATCCGGCTGCACGTCGCCGAGCTGGGTGAGGGGCCCGTCGTGGTGCTGCTGCACGGGTTCGCCGAGTTCTGGTGGACCTGGCACCACCAGCTGTGCGCGCTGGCCGACGCGGGATTCCGCGCGGTCGCCGTCGACCTGCGCGGCTACGGCGACTCGGACAAGCCGCCGCGCGGCTACGACGCGTGGACGCTCGCCGGAGACGTCGGCGGCCTGATCAAGTCGCTCGGGGCGCGCCGGGCGCACCTCGTCGGCCACGCGTGGGGCGGCATGCTCGCCTGGACGGTCGCGTCCCTGCACCCCCGGCTCGTGTCGTCGGTGACGGCGATCGGCGCGGCCCACCCGCTCGCGCTGCGGTCCGGGGCCGCCCGCCCGTGGCGCGGCCAGGGACGGGCGACCGGGCACCTCTTCCGGTTCCAGGTGCCGATGGCGCCGGAGAAGTGGCTCCTGAAGGACGACGCCCAAGCCGTCGCGGATCTCTTCGGCGGCTGGGCCGGCAGCCGGTGGCGGTCCACTTCGGACTTCTCCGACAGCGTCGAGGAGTTCCGGCACGCCATGCTGGTGCCCGGCGTCGCGCACAGCGCGCTCGAGTACTACCGCTGGGCGTTCCGCGCGCAGTTCCGCGGCGAAGGCCGCCGGTTCACCGACGCCGTCGGCGGCCGGATCACCGCCCCGACGCTGCAGCTGCACGGCGCCGACGACACCTGCATCCTCCCCGAGACGGCGACGTCGTCCGTGCGCTGGGCGGGCCCGCACGCCGAGCCGGAGCTCTGGCCCGGCGTCGGGCACTTCCCCCACCTCGAGGCGCCCGACCGCACTTCGGCCGCCCTGGTGGACTTCCTCAAGTGAGGTCGATGGCGTTCTTCGCCCGCTCGGTGGACTCCTCCGCCGGACCGCCGGTCGGGTTCTCCGTGGCCAGCGCCTGGTTGAGCTCGACGAAGGGCCGCATCCGGCTCTCGTAAGCGGCGAAAGCGGCTTCGTGCTCCGCGCGGCCCAGCTCCTGAGCGAGGACGTACGCGCCGACGAGCGCGAGGCTCGTTCCCTGGCCGGACAACGCGGACGCGCAGTAGCCGGCGTCCCCGACGAGCACCACGCGGCCGGCCGACCAGCGGTCCAGGTGGATCTGGGCCATCGCGTCGAAGTAGAAGACGTCCGCGTCCGCCATCGCCTCCAGCAGCTTCGGCACCTCCCAGCCGACGCCGCCGAGCCGCTCGGCGATCAGCCGCTTCTGCTCCGGGACGGCCATCCGCGGCAGGGGCTCCGAACCGAAGCCGAGCGTCACGCGCAGCTCGGTGTTGTCCCGGACCGGGTAGATCGCGCCGCCGGTCTCCTCGTGCCGGAACCAGACCTGCCAGTCTTCGAGGCCCAGGAAGTTGGGTGCCGGGAAGATCGCCAGGTACTGGCCGAGGTGGCGGACGAACCGCTCCTCCGGCCCGAAGGCCAGCCGCCGCAACGCCGAGTGCAGGCCGTCCGCGCCCACGACCAGATCGAACGTCCGGAAGCCGCCGTGCTCGAAGTCGACGCGCACGCCGTGCGCTTCCTCGGTCAGCGCCGTCACCGAGTCGCCGAAGACGTACTCGACGTCGGTCGCCTCGTGCAGGATCGCGACGACGTCGTCGCGCAGGATCTCGAAGTCGTCGCTGTCGAGCCGGCCGCTGCTGTAGGTGAACTCCTCGGACCGGAACAGCTCCTGCCCGGCACCATCCACCATCGACATCCCGCGCATCCGGGTGCGCAGCGCGCGCATCCGCTCGCCCAGGCCCATCCGGTCGACGACGTCGAGCGCGGCTCCGCGCACGTCGATCGCCTGGCCGCCGAGGCGCGGGCCCGGCGCGCGCTCCACCACCGTGACGGCGAAGCCCTGGCGTGCCAGGAACCAGGCGAGGGTCCCGCCGGCGACGCCGGCCCCCGAGATCAGGACGTTCCGCATTGTTGCCTCCAGAGTCGTACACTTCCTGCGACCAACCTGGAGTTGCGCCAGCTAAAAGCCAAAATCTGTGCTAGTACAGCTGGGTATCTGTACTAGCACAGGAGGCAGCCGTGAAGTACCTGGCCATCGCCGAAGAACTGCGGGGCCGGATCACGCGCGGCGAACTCTCGCCGGGCGCGCGAGTGCCTTCCACCCGGCGGCTCGCGACCGATCACGGCGTCGCGATGGCGACCGCGGCGAAGGCGCTGGCCCTGCTGAACCAGGAAGGGCTGGTCCACGCGGAACCGCGGTCCGGCACGGTCGTCAGCGGCCGGGAACGCCGGGGCACCCAGCGGGGGCTGACCCGCGAGCGGATCGTGCGGACGGCCATCGCCATCGCCGACACCGAGGGGCTCGGCGCGCTGTCCATGCGCGGAGTCGCCGCTCGTCTCCGCGTCGCGGCGATGGCGCCGTACCGGTACGTGCGGGGCAAGGACGAACTGGTCCTGCTCATGGCCGAGGCCGCGTTCGGCGAACGCGGCTACCCGGCGAAGCCCGCCGGCGACTGGCGTGCCCGGCTGACGCTCGGCGGCCGCACGCTCTGGTCGCTCTTCCGGCGCCACCCGTGGCTGGCCCAGCTCGGGCCGATCACGCGGCCGCTACCGCTGCGCGCCCTCGCGATGCACGGCGAGTGGGCACTGTCCGCGCTGGCCGAGCTCGACGTCGACGCGGCGACGCTGTGCGACCTGCACGTCCTCTTCTTCAGCCACGTCCAGGGGATGGCGGTCCACCTGGAGCGCGAGCAGAGCGCGCTGGCGGCGTCCGGGCTGACCGAAGACGACTGGATGGACCACCAGGGCCCGGCCGTGGCGGCGATGGCGGCCGGGCACCCGACGTTCACCAAGATGCTCGCCGAGCTGGCCGAGACCGGCTACGACCTCGTCCTGGACGACATCTTCGAGTCGGGCATGCGGGCCCTGCTGGACGGCCTCGCGCTGCGCTACGGGCGTTAGGCGGCGCAGGAGCCGGTGGACACGTTCGTCGTCTGCGACGGCGCCGCGTCGACCTCCGCCCGCACCTGCTCGGCCGTGAGCGTGAAGCCCGTCTCCGGGTCCTCGACCGCCGCGCCGAAGACGACGCCGATGACCTGGCCGTCCGGGGTCACCATCGGGCCGCCCGAGTTGCCGCTGCGGATCTCCGCGCGGACCGTGAAGACGTCCCGCTGCACGGTGTTGGCGTCGTAGATGTCCGGGCCGCGCAGGTTGATCCGGCCGCGCACGCGCGCCGGCGTCGCCCGGTACGGGCCGTCCAGCGGGTAGCCGAGCACGATCGCGCTGTCGCTCGCCCGCGCGGTCTCGGCCGCGAACTGCAGGGCCGGGGCCCGCAGCCGGGGCACGGCGAGCACCGCGATGTCGACCTCCGGGTTGAAGTAGACGACGCGCGCCGGGTAGTCGCCCTGCGTCGTCTCGATGCCGACGGTGTCGGTGCCGGCCACGACGTGCGCGTTCGTCATCACCCGCTGGGGCGCGATCACGAACCCGCTGCCTTCCAGGGACCGCGAGCACGAGCTGGCGCTGCCGCGGATCTTGACGACGCTGCCGTGCAGCTGCTGGACGGTTCCGCTGCTCTGCAGCGCCGGGTCCGGCGGCGAGGTGTCGGCCGTCGGGGCCTTCTGGAAGGGGTCGACGATGGACGGGAAGCCGGACGCGTCGAGCAGCTTGCGCAGCTGGTTCGGGAAGCCCTGCGCGGCTTCCGGCATGGCGTCGTTGACCTTGCCGAGCACCACCGAGCCGTTGATCCCCTTGGCCAGCCAGGGCACGGCGGACACGGTCGTCAGCGGCGTCGCGATCAGCCACGCCACGACGAAGACGACGAGGGCCTGCACGACCGCGCCGAGCGTCTTGTCGACGCCGGACAGCTTGTCCGGGTTGATCTTCTGGCGCAGCCGGCGCCCCACGTAGACCCCGAGCGCCTCGCCGAAGGCGACCAGGAACACCACGGTCGCGACCGCGAAGGCGACCTTCCACACGGGGTCGTCGAAGAAGGAGACGACGACCGGCGCGAGCTTGATCCCGGCGAGCGCGCCGAGCACGACGCCGACCAGCGACGGCAACGCGACGATCACGCCCTGGTATGCGCCGGACACCGCCGCCAGCACGGCCAGCAGCAACACCAGCACATCGACCCAGTTCACCGCTTCACTCCCCGCTTTGCAGTCGCGCCTGGAACGCGGCCAGCGCTTCGTCGAGGTCCCGGACGTCGCCGGTGTCCCATTCGCGCTCCCAGCCTCCCAGGCCGAGCAGGACGGACAGCAACCCGGCCGTGAACCCCCAGACGAACAGGCCGCCGACCTCGAACGCCGGGCCCTTCCAGGGCATGCCGGCCTTCTTGACCATGAACCGGTTGGCCGGGTCGACCAGGTCGGCGATGGGGACGCGGGCGACGGACGCCGTCTCGCCCGGGTCCACCGCGTGCACCGGCGACGGCTCGGCCCAGTGCGCCAGCACCGGCGTCACCGCGAACTTCGACACCGGCACGAACAGCTCCGGCAGCACCGCGACCGGGCGGACGCCGGAGGGGACCACCCCGGTCTCCTCCTCGGCCTCGCGCAGCGCGGTGCCGACCGGGCCGTCGTCGCCGTCCTCGGCGCCGCCGCCGGGGAACGCGACCTGCCCGGCGTGCGAGCCCAGCGTGTCGGCCCGCCGTTGCAGCAGGACGTCGGGCTCGCCGTCGGCCTCACGCTCGCCGAAGAGGATGAGCACGGCCGCAGGCCGCGTGTAGGCGTCCTCGGGTGGGCTGAACCGCGTGAACGTCTTCGAATCGACTTCGGCACTCACCTTGACCAGCGGCCGGAGCCACTCGGGCACCGACTCCGGCTCGACCAGTGGTCCGATCACGATGCTCCCTCGACTGCCGCGCGCACCTGGTCAGTGTTCCCGAAGGTGCGTGGATTCGCGATGAACCGCACCTCGCCCGCGGCGGTGACCAGATAGGACGCCGGCAGCGACGACGGCACCTTCAACGCCGCCCGGACGGGCCCGCTCGACCCGTCGCCGTCGAACACCGACGGTAGGTGCACGCCCAGCTTGGCCAGCAGGTTCAAGCCGTCCTTCGCCGGGCTCTGGACCTGGACGCCGAGCACGCGCACGGCACCCGGCTGCTTCGCGTACTCCTGGAGCACGGGCAGCTCGGTCCGGCACGGCTCGCACCACGACGCCCACACGTTGACCAGCACCGGAGCACCGGCGAGAGCCTTGCCGACGTCGACGCTCGAGCCGTCGCCGAGACAGTCGGCCCGGACGCCGTCGAGCTGTTTCACCGGCTGCGCGGGACCGGCCGCGGGGCACGGCTGGAGCGCCGCCGCGGACCGGGCCGGGGCCAGAGCTGCGCCGTCATCGGACGGCTTCGCGGCGCTGTCCCCACCTCCGCGAGGCAGCAGCGCGACGATGAGCGCCACCGCCAGCACGGCGGCGGCCAACGCCCATTTGGTGACGGTCGTCACCGGGGTGCCGCGAGCGCCAGGATGTGGTCCTTTTCGACGCCTTTGACCAGCTTCGCGGCTTCTTCGAACCCGGTCGGGCCGGTGCCGTAGGAGGGACAGTCCCTGGCCAGCGGGCAGGCACCGCAGGCGGGCTTCTTGGCGTGGCAGACGCGCCGGCCGTGGAAGATCACGCGGTGCGAGAGCATCGTCCACTCCTTGCGGGGGATCAGCTCGCCGACCGCGTGCTCGACCTTGACCGGGTCCTCCTCCGCCGTCCAGCCCCAGCGCCGGACCAGCCGGCCGAAGTGGGTGTCGACGGTGATGCCCGGGACGTCGAAGGCGTTGCCGAGCACGACGTTGGCGGTCTTGCGGCCGACGCCGGGCAGCGTGACGAGGTCGTCGAGCTTGGCGGGGACCTCGCCGCCGAACCGCTCGACGAGCGCCGCGCCGAGGCCCATCACGGAGTTCGCCTTGGCGCGGTAGAAGCCGGTGCTGCGGAGGTATTCCTCCAGCTCGGTGCGGTCGGCACCCGCGTAGTCGGCGGCGGTCCGGTAGCGCTTGAACAGCGCGGGCGTGACGAGGTTCACCCGGACGTCGGTGGTCTGCGCGGACAGGACGACCGCGACGAGGAGTTCCAGCGGAGTGGTGAAGTCGAGCTCGCAGTGGGCGTCCGGATACACGTCGTCGAGGCAACGCTTCATCCGCCTGGCGCGTCTCACCAGAGCTAACCGGCTTTCACCAGCGCCCTCACGGGGGGCGTTCGTGGTGGCAGGTGGCACCCCGATAGCCTACGGGCGCCGTCGGACGAGCCGGTCAGTGCACCGGTGGACGACCGACACGCCAGAGCACCACCTCGGCGCAGTTTCCCGGCCGCCATGAGCGAGGATCTGGAGTAGATGCTTCCCACTGAAACTTTTGGGGTCCGGTCATGACTGTCTGGTTCGTCATCCTGGTCCCCCTGGTGATCATGTTCTTCGCGCTCTTCATGGAGCGCGTGGAAAGCAGGCTCAAGCACGTCGCGGTGCAGGAGAACGAGGTCGAAGAGTTCCTCGAGCAGGCGCAGCCCAACGAGGTCAGGGCGCTCTACGGGCACGGCATCGGCCGCGCGCTGGAGCTGTTCCGGCTGCGTAGGCTGGGCGGACGGGCAGCCAGGCTACGCGCGCGACGCGTGCGGAGTTAGGCTCCACGTTCGAACGAGATCATCTGGCCGGCGCGCGCGTCCGACAGGCGATCTCGCTCGTACGCCCTAGACTGACGCGCAAGTGATTGGCGTCACGCTCTGCGACCGACGCCGAGCGTGAACGTTTCTCGACGAGGAGGCACCCGAGGTGGATGAAACCCTGGCCCGTGCGGGCATTTTCCAGGGTGTGGAGCCGGCAGCGGCGGAGGCGCTGGCCCAGACCTTGGAATCCGTGGAGTTCCCCCGCGGCCATGTCATCTTCAACGAGGGTGAACCCGGCGACAAGCTGTACATCATCCAGTCCGGCAAGGTGAAGATCGGCCGCAAGTCCCCGGACGGCCGCGAGAACCTGCTGGGCATCTTCGGCCCGTCCGACATGTTCGGCGAGCTGTCCATCTTCGACCCCGGACCCCG
The DNA here is from genome assembly GCF_040682775.1 of Amycolatopsis sp. NPDC051106. NCBI lineage: Bacteria > Bacillati > Actinomycetota > Actinomycetes > Pseudonocardiales > Pseudonocardiaceae > Amycolatopsis > Amycolatopsis sp. NPDC051106. The sequence goes on from NZ_JBFBBQ010000004.1 coordinate 109,906, forward strand.
GACGTCGAGCGCGACCACCGTCACCGAGGTCCGCGCGGTCACCATGGACCGCCCGGCGCTGCGGCAGTGGATCTCGACCCGCCCGGAGATCGCCGAGCAGCTGCTGCGCGTGGTCGCGCGCCGCCTGCGCCGGACGAACAACATGGTCGCGGAGCTGATCTTCACCGACGTCCCCGGCCGCGTGGCGCGGGCGCTGCTGCAGCTCGCCCAGCGGTTCGGCAGCCAGGAGGCGGGCCTGCTGCGGGTCACGCACGACCTGACTCAGGAAGAGATCGCCCAGTACGTCGGCGCTTCGCGCGAGACCGTCAACAAGGCGCTCGCCGACTTCGCGCACCGCGGCTGGCTGCGGCTCGAGGGCAAGAGCGTGCTGATCCTGGACCCGGAGCGGCTCGCCCGCCGGGCTCGCTGAGTCTTCTCACGTCGAAGGCCCCCTCACCCTGGGTGAGGGGGCCTTCGACGTTCGTTGCCCAAAACAAAGAGCCGGGCGCCACCCCCGACGTGGCGCACCGGCTCTTCGTTTGTCGCGCGGACCATCCCCCGACGATCCGCGCTCCCCGCCCTCCGGGTCAGGCCCCGACCCATACGCCGGAGGGAGCTGGGTTCTCTGCTGTTGTTCAACCATCACGGCCCATACCCACGAATTCAAGGCCATTCACTCTCAAGGACGCCGTGCCGGCGGTTTTGTTGCACGAGCCCACGGAGAATATCTTGAGTGTTACCTGATCGAGACCTCACGTGCCAACCTCCCATCTCCCGGTGACGCACCTGACCGCAAAATAACTGGTACTCACGTACCACTCTGCGGCATACTGGTACGCGTGTCCCACTCTGAAGGTCGTACGTCTCTGGCCGACTACCGCAGCGCGCTGACGACCCGCGCGGCCCGGCGGCCTGCCTTCGCGTCCGTGCTCGCCCGCCTGCCGATCGCCATGATCGGCATCTCGGCGCTGCTCTACGTCCAGCGCGAGACGGGTTCCTTCGCCGCCGCCGGGCTGGTCTCGGCCGGTTCACTCGTCGGGGTGTCGGTGGGCGCGGTGATCCAGGGCCGGCTGATCGACCGGTTCGGCCCGACGCGGCCGCTGCTCGTCGTCGCGCTGCTCCTGGCGCTGTCGATGACCGCGCTGGTGACCGCGATCGAGTCGCACGCGTCCACGGCCGTGCTCGTGGCGTTCGGTTTTCTGACCGGCCTGTCGGAACCGATGGTCGGCTCGGCGTCCCGCGCGCTGTGGGCCCGCTTGCTGCCTCCGGGGGGCGCGCGCAACGCGGCGTTCTCGTACGAGGCGATCAGCATGGAGGTGTTCTTCATCCTCGGTCCCGGCGTGGCCGGGCTGCTGGTGCTGGCGCCGTGGGCGGGCACGGGCCTGGTGCTGGGTGTCGCGCTGCAGTTCACCGGCGCGGTGCTGTTCGCGTTGAGCCCGGCGGTGCGGGCTTGGCGGGCCGCTCCGGGTTCCGGCGGTTCGCTGCTGGGCGCGTTGACGAGCCCGGGCATGCGGACGCTGGCGCTGGCCGCGCTCGGCTTCGGCGTGGTGATCGGGTTCGTCGAGGTCGCGGTCCCGGCGTCGGCGACCGAGGCCGGCTCTCCGTCGTTCGGCGGGCTGCTGCTTTCGGCGTGGTCCCTGAGCTCGGTGGCGTTCGGTGTGGCGTACAGCCTGCGCCCGTGGCCGCGCCGCATGGGCCTGCGGTTGCCGGCGCTGCTCGGCGCCTTCGGGGCGCTGGTGGCGCTGCTCGCGTGGCCGTCGTCGCTGTGGGGCCTGGCGTTGATGATGCTGCTGGCGGGCGCGTTGATCACCCCGCAGTCGACGGCGCACTCGTCGGCGATCGAGCTGGTGGCACCTTCCGGGACCGCCGCGGAGGCGTTCGGCTGGGTGCTGACGGCGGTGACGCTGGGGCTCGCCGCGGGTCAGTCGATCAGCGGGTACGTGGTCGAGCACGTCGGCCCGAGCGCGGCGTTCTTGGCGGCGAGTGTGGCCGGGTTGGTGCTCGCGGTGGTCGTGTGGCTGCTGCGGGGGACGGTTCGGGAGCCGCAGCCTGTTTCGGCGGAGGCAGAGCTGGTCGGCGCGGGCCGGTAGGTCTGCCGCGGCCGGTGCCCGCGGTTTTTGTCGGTGGTCGCCGCTAGCTTGCGAGGCATGGACGTCACCGCGCCTGCCCACCGCCTTTCGGCGGCCGTCTCCGCTGCTTCACGGCTGCTGCCCGCCCGCGCCGGCCTGCGGTTGCGGGCGGACGCGGCCGGGCTGACGGTCGCGGGGAGCGACCCGGATCTCGCCGTCCGGTTCGACTGCCCGGCGACCACCCACACCGACGGCGCGGTCGCCGTCCCCGCGGCGCCCCTCGCCGAGACGCTGAAGATGCTCGACACCGACCTGGTGCGCCTGGTCGTCGAGGGCAGCCGGCTGGCCCTGCGGCTCGACAACGCCCGCTTCGCACTCCCCCTGCTTTCGGCGGAAGCCGGCCTGCCGGCGCCCGAGCCACCGCAGGTGTCCGAAGTGGACGGTGCGGCGTTCGCGTCGGCGCTGCGGATCGTCGCGGGAACGGCGTCCAGGGACGACCCGCTGCCGCTGTTCACCGGCGTCCGCGTCCAGGCAGCCGACCGCCTGACGCTGACGGCGTCCGACCGCTACCGGATGGCGGTGGCCCGGCTGCCGCTGCGCACGCCGGGCTCGCTGGACGTACTGGTCCCGGCGACCCTGCTGACCGAGGCGGCTCGCCAGGCAAAGGGCGTGGTGGGCCTGCACGCGGGCCCGGGCCGGTTCGGCCTGAGCTGGCCGGGCGGCCTGGTCGGCACGGCGGTCCTCGACGCCGGGTTCCTGTCGGAGGACTCGATCCCGTCGGCCGCGGTCGACACGACGGTGACCCTGAACGCGGACGCACTGGCCGCCGCGGTCCGCCGCGTCGGGGTGTACGCCGAAGACAGGCGCGTGTTGACCCTGGAGGTCGGCGACGCGCAGGTCCGCCTGGCGAGCGCACGCCAGGACACGGGCGAAGCAGAGGAGACATTGAAGGCGGACGTCAGCGGCGGCCGGACCTCCCCGTCGTTCCAGGCGAGGTACCTGCTGGACGCACTGCAGGCGTTCACCGGTTCGCGGATCACCCTGGCGATCCAGCCGGGGATGCGGGCGTGCATCCTGCGGGCCGCGGAGCCCGGGGAGGTGGAGCTGACGTACTACCTGATGCCGATGCTCAGCCGATGACCTCGTTCAGGTCCTTGAGCGCGACTTCCGAGGCAGGTCCGTGGGTGAACTGGCTGACGGTCAGCGCGGCACTCCCGAAGCGCTGTTCGTAGGCGTACCGGAGGTTCGGCGCCGAGCGGCCGAGCATCCACTCGACTGTCGAGGTGCTGGTCCGCAGGAAGTCGATGGGCAGGCGGCCGAACACGTACAGCTCCGCGCGACGGTCACCGCGCTTGAGGACCAGACCGGCCAGGTCGGCGACGAGCAAGCGTTTGCGCATCGTGTCGGCGCCCTTCCACCGGGCCGTTTTGAACTCGGCCACCCGGCGGTCGGTCTCGAGGTCGAACGGGCGGTCCGGGTCGTTCCCCGAAGCCAGCGATGGGCGCCGGACGATGCACTCGCCTGGTTCGAGGATCTTCGGCAGTGCCCGGACGATCGTCGCCGCGTGGATGAGGTCGTTGACGCGGCCAGCGTGCTGCCGAACCAGCAGCGCGGCCTGAAGCAGCTCGTGGGTCATGCCGCCGTTCAAGCCATCGACATTCCCGAGCTGGGCTCCCTCCAGCCGCTGTTCCATGCGGCGGATGCGAGTGGTCAAGTCTTCGACTGTCAGAAAATCGACGAGGGACGCGAAGGCTGCCCCCGATGCGGTATCCGAGGACCAATGCTGAGCATCGGATTCTTGTGGGAGCGGACTGGTCGGGAACCCGAGCCGGCGGAGATGCCGGATCGCAGTGTGCGAAATGAACTCGGTGCGCGACACCCCCAGAGCGCGCTCGAAGATCTGCCTCACCGGCCACCGCTCGTCCCCGATCGCGACCCAGTGCGTGCGAATCGGCTCCGGCCCGCCTCGCGCCGCCGCGCTCAGCACCTGTGCGCGGCTCAGCCGGTGCTGCTCGCCGTTCGTTACGAAGTCGATCGCGCGCTCGTCGTCCACAGGCGGTGAGTCGCCGGCCGGCGTGATCCTGCTACACCGGCGCCACGGTGCCGAAGCGTTTCAGCGTGCGGATCATCGGGGCCGTCTCCACCTGCTGGACTCCCGCCAACCCGCCCAGGTCGTCGGCCAAATACGAGTACAGCGCCGCGTCGTCGCGGCAGCCCACGTTCGCCACCAGGTTCGCCGGGCCTGTTGTCGCCGCCGCGAAGGCCACCTGGGGGTGTGTTGCCAACGCTCGGCCCGTCGACTCCAACGCCGAGGGTGCCACCGTCAGCCAGAGCGTTGCCGTCAAGGGGTAGCCCAGCAGGGCCGCGTCCACCTCCACGTCGAAGTACAGCGCTCCCGATGCGCACAGCACCGAAAGGCGCCGGCGGACCGTCGACTCCGAGCGGCCCGAGGCCGCCGCCAATGTCGACATGTCGGCTCGACCGTCGTTGGCCAAGGCCGTGAAGAGACCCGAATCGCCGGGCTCCGGACGGTAGGGAGCCCCGGAAGGAGAACGGCGCAACGCAGAAACCTGCGAAGCCGACAGAGCGCTGGACCGGCCGGACCAGCCGGCCGGGCCGCCCGCGAACCGGCGCAACATCCGGTACGCCGTCATCGACACCACTCGCGGGGTCCGCGGCAGCTGCCCCAGCAACAACCCGTCCGTCTCCTCCCGCAGCGGCGCCCGGACGAAGCACGCGATCTCCGTGCCACCCGACATCAGGCTCACCCACTGGGTGTCCGGCCGCCGGGCCAGGCCGGCCGCGATCGCCGCCGCCGCGTCCGGGACACACCGCAGGCGCACCAGCCAATGAGCCTGGCCCAGGGGCGCTGCCTCCGGGACGCCCACCACCCGCAGCACCCCGGATGACCGCAGCTTCCGGTACCTGCGCGCCACCGTCTGGTCCGAGACCCCCAGCACCGACGCGATCGTGCTGAACGACGCCCGCCCGTCCAGCTGCAGCGCGTGCGCCAGGCGGCGGTCGAGGTCGTCGAGCAGGCCGGATTCCACCAGGGAAGCCTAGGCAGTGTCGGATTCCGGGCACAATCCGCGGGCGGGCGGAAGAAAACGAAGAGCAGTTCCACGCTGAAGGCATGAACATCGACCACACCGTCTTCCTGACCAGGAACCACGCCGAAACCTGGCGGCGCTACGAGCAGCTCGGCTTCACGCTCAGCCCGCCGTCGCGGCACTTCGCGGCCGCCAGCGACCACACCGAACCGATTCCGAGCTGCACCGCGAACCGGTGCGCCTACTTCGGCGACTCGTTCCTCGAGCTCATCGGCATCGTCGACGAAGCCGCCGGCGACCCCTGGCGCGTGCTGCCGATCCTGGACGCCCGCGGCGACGGCCTCCACGGCTGCTCCTTCGGCGTCGAAGACTCCGAAGAGGCGTCGACGCGGCTCAGCGAAGCCGGCCTTTCGACGTCCGGGGCATTGAAGCTGCAACGCGACGTCGAGCTGCCCGAAGGCACCCGCACCGCGCGCTTCCGCAGCGTCCACATCAGCCGCGACCGGACGCCCGAGGGCATCCTCCACACCGCCGAGCACCTCACCCCGGAGTACGTCCACCAGCCGCGCTACCTCGGCCACCCCAACGGCGCCCGCGGCGTGGCCGGGATCGTCCTGGTCGTCCCCGACGGCGAAATCGGGGCCTACAGAGATCGCTACGACCTGATCACCAACGGCCAGCGACTTGTCGACATCGTCGGCGTCGGCGACCTCGACACCGTCCTGCCGGGTGAGACCCCGAAAACGCTGCCGTACTTCGCGGCCCACGGCGTCGTGGTTGCGGATCTGACGAAAGCGCGGAAGCTGATCGAGGAGCACGTCCCGGCCACGACCCACCGGAACGGCTTCTTCGTCCGCGCCGAAGACGCCGGAGGCGCCGCTGTGTACTTCGAGGAGGCACGATGATCGTCGAAACCACCACCGGCCGGATCCGCGGAGAAGCAGGCGCTTTCCGGGGAATCCCTTACGCCACGGCGAAACGCTTCGAAGCGCCCGTCCCGCCGAGGCCGTGGACCGGGGTCCGGGACGCGCTGGAACCCGGGCCCGCCGCGCCGCAACCGCCGTCACGGCTGGAGCACGCCCTCGGGCCGATGCCCCTGCCGCAGAGCGAGGACTGCCTGTCGCTCAACGTCTTCACGCCGTCAACCACCGGGAGCCGCCCGGTGCTGGTGTGGATCCACGGCGGCGGGTTCTCCAGCGGCTCGGGCGGGCAGGTCTGGTACACCGGCACCCGCCTGGCCCGCGAAGCCGACGCCGTCGTCGTGACGCTCAACTACCGCCTCGGCGCGCTCGGCTTCCTGAGCACACCAGGAATTCCGCCCAACCTCGGCATCGCCGACCAGCTGGCGGCGCTGGAGTGGGTTCGCGACAACATCGCCGCGTTCGGCGGGAACCCCGCCGACGTCACCCTCGGCGGACAGTCGGCCGGCGCGCAGTCGACGCTCACCCTGTGGTCGGCACCCCGCGCCCGAGGTCTCGTCAAGCGGATCGCTCTGCAAAGCGCCCCTCTCGGCCTCCGACCGTCCACAGGGGACGAAGCCGCCGAGAACAGCCGGCTGCTGCGGGAAGAACTCGGCGAAGACCTCCGCACGGCACCAGTGGACAAGCTGCTCCGCGCCCAGCTGGCCGTCGCGGCCAAGACCGCGAAGCCCGGCTCACTGGAAGTGCCGTTCCAGCTGGTCGCCGACGGAGATCTCGTCGCGGACGACCTCCTCGAAGCGGCGCCGGAAGGCCCGGCACTCATCAGCTGGACGCGCGACGAGCTACGCGCCTTCGCGCCCGACGCGCCCCAGGAAACGGTCGACGCCGCGAACGACCGCTACTTCGCCGGCGACATCCCGCGCCTCGCGAAGAAACTCGACGCCTTCGTCTACCGCTTCGACTGGCAAGCGCCGGGCAACCCGTTCAGGGCGTGCCACTGCATCGACATCCCGTTCCTCTTCGGCACCCACGACGTCTGGGACGCGCCGATGCTCGAAGGCGCGCCGAAGGGCCTCGAAGCGGAAGCCGGCCTGCGCGAAGTCTGGGCCGCCTTCCAGCACGGAAAGCGGCCCAGCCCGGCGTGGGAAGGGATCAGGCCGATGCGGCCTTGACCGCGGCCTCGACCTCGGCGAAGGAGGGGTTGACCATGGCGGTCGACCCGACGATCACGGTCGGGACCGTCTCGTTCCCGTTCGCGACCTCGCGCACGCGCGCGGCCGCGGACGGGTCCTCCCAGATGTTGATCTTCCGGATGTTGAAGCCGCTCTTCGACATCGGTCGGTCGAGCGCGGCGCAGAACCCGCAGCCCGGCCGCCAGTAGAACTCGACCTCGACGTTGCTCATCCCTGTTCCTCCGACCGCAAGTAGTCCAGCTGCGCCTGCACGCTCAGTTCGGCGGGCGCCCACAACGCCCGGTCGACGTCGGCGTACACGACCTCGACGACCTGGCGCGGGGTGGCGTCGGCACCGAGCGTCTGCAAGGCGGAACGCACCTGGTCGAGCCGCTGTTCCCGATGGGCAAGGTACTCGCGCGCGGTCGCGGGCAGATCGGGGAGCTCCGGACCGTGCCCCGGCAGCCCGAGGGTGCCCGCCGGGAGCTCGATCAGCTTCCGCAGCGAACGCAGGTAGTCGCCGAGGTCGTGCAGCACCGTGGTGCCGCGCCCGAGGATGGTGTCGCCGGTCAGCACCTGGCCGTCGAGCACCAGCGACACCGAGTCGTCGGTGTGCCCCGGGGTGTGCAGCACGCGGATCGCGAGACCACCGGCCGAGATGACGTCACCGTCCGCGAAGGACGACGCGTTGACACACAGCGAAGCGTCGAAGGCCCGCACCGGCGCGCCGACGCGTTCGGCGAACCACGGCGCGCCCTCGGCGTGGTCGGGGTGGAAGTGCGTGAGGAGCACCAGTTCCACCGAGCCGACCCCGGCCAGCAATTCGAGGTGTTCGAGGTCGCGGTAGCCCGGATCGACGACCACGGCCGGACTCGACGGCGTCGCCCGCAGCACCCAGCTGTTGGTGCCTTCGAGCGTCATCGACGACGGGTTGTTCTCCAGCAGCACCGAAGCGGTCTCGGACACGCGGCGCAGCACGCCGTACGCGGGGGCGCTCATCGCTTCTCCAGCACGACGCGGACGTGGTCGTTCTCCCGGATCAGCGTCGGGGCGATCCGGACGATCTCGCGCGGCGCGGCCAGCACGTCGTCGGCCGTGGCGAACTCCGCCAGCTCGCTCAGCGTCAGCCAGGTCGGCGGCATCAGCATCCGGCGGCCTTCGCGCGCGTCGGCGATGGCGTCCTCGGGGCGTTGCCAGCCGGAGCTCGACGCCTCCGACGTCGCGCCGTCCGCCTCCTGGCCTTCGGGCAGCTTCGCGACGTAGAACCGGGTGTCGTAGCGGCGCGGCTCCTGCTCGGGCGTGATCCAGTGCGCCCACGGCCGGAGCAGATCGGCCCGCAGCGTCAGACCGGCGCCGGCGAGGAACCCGGCGAGCGAGACTTCGCGCGTCTCCAGGGCCTGGCGGGCGGCCGCGTACGACGTGACGTCGGTGAGCACCGCGTCCGCGCCGCCGGCGAGCAGCACACCGGACTCCTCGAACGTCTCGCGCACGGCCGCGCAGGTCAACGCCCGCGCCAGGGCGTCGTCACAGCCGAACCGGGCAGCCCACCACGACGGTTCCGGGCCGGCCCACGCGACCGACGCGTCGGCGTCGCGCTGGTCGACCCCGCCGCCCGGGAACACGGTCATCCCGCCCGCGAACGGCATGCCCTTGACCCGGTGCTGCAGGAACACTTCGACGCCGTCGGCGCCGTCCCGGACCAGGATCACGGTGGCCGCGTCCTTGGGGACGGCGGGCGGCCCGCCGGCGTTGGCGCGGGTCGCTACCCCGGCGCCGACGGGGATGTCGAAGACGAACTCCTTGGGCTGATCCACCCGGGCAACATACCTCCGGACCCCGGCGTCCCGTCGCGCAGTTGTGGCATCCCGGACACGGCGAAGGCGGCACTTTCACGGGAAAGTGCCGCCTTCGAACCGGACGAACCTAGGGGGCGGTCCAGCCGCGCTGGTCGCCGCCGGAACGGGAAGCGCCGTTGAGCCGCATCTTCGCCGCCTCGGCCCGCTCGCGCTCGGCCAGCTCCGCGTGCAGCTCACGCAGCAGCGCCCGGTCGCGTTCGCTCAAGCTCGGGTCGTCCAGGTCCAGCGCGGGCAGCTCGACGACCTCGTGCATCGACGGCTTGCCCGCGGCGATCTCGCGGCCCTTCTCCGGGTCTTCGGCCAGCGCCTGCCGCAGCTGCGCGACCTCCGCCGGGGTCAGGTCGGCGGTGCGCTCGGCCCGCGTCTCGGACCGCTCGGAAGACCGCTCCGCGCGCGACTGGCGCGGCGGCTCCGGGGCGGGCGGCGGCGACACGATCGGCACCACCGGGGCGACGGGCTCCGGCGGGGTCGTCGTGGCGGTGCTCGACCGGATGCTGTGCCGGCTGCCCGAAGACTCCGCGACCGGTTCCGGCGCCACCACGGCCGGCGCCTTGACCGGCTCGGGCCGGTACACCGACGCGGACGACGTCGTGGTCCCGGTCACCCAGGCCGGCGACGCGGCCGCCGAAGCGGCCTGGTGGTACTCGGAGTGCGCGACACCGGGACCGCTGACCTCGACGACGGAGTGGATCCCGGCCCGGCGCAGCGCCGTGTCGACGCGGAACGCGACGGCCGGCGGGTTGCCGTCCGGCCCCAGCTCCACGAGCACCACGCGCTGCGGCAGCGCGCCTGGCACGCTGCCGGCCGGTGTGTTGCGCCACACCGCGTGCACCGAACGGACGTCCGGCAGCACCTGCAGCGTCCGGTCGAGCGCCTCGGCGATGCCGAACTCCGGGGAGTTCTCGCCGCTGAACCGGTGGTTGCTGACCGGCTCGGCCTCGTCGACCAGCAGGTCGTTCGCCAGCGTGGCGTCCGACCGGCTCATCTCGAGCACCAGCGCCAGCTCCCGCTGCTCGGCGGAGCTGACCGGGATCCGGCCCGCGATGAGCGTGCCGGTGGTCAGCTCGACCGCCTCGTCGATGTGCGCCCGGGCGATCAGCTCACGTGCTTCGGTGAGTGCGCTGTCGTCGATCCGGCCCGCCAGGGCCAGTAACAGGTTGTGCAGGCGCAGGGGCACCGAGAACCCGTCCATGGGCGGGCCGTCGTGGACCTCCACCATTGCCTTGCTCCCTCCCAGCTCGCTGGCGGGCGAGCGTTATGCGGCTACTAGCCGATTCCCCGTCACCGCGCCCACGCAGACCAGCTCTGAGTCGGCCAGCGCGGCCCGGTGGTAACCCGGCAGGTCGAAGCGCGGCGGGATGACCTCGACGCTGGGCTCTTCGTCGCCCAGAACGCGCAGCACCCGCTGCAGTTCGCCGGTCAACCTCGGCAGACCGTTCAGCGCGGTGATCAGCAGGACGCGCTTCGCGGTGCCCTGTCCGACCACACCGACGTGCCGCCAGCTCTGCCGCACTTCCCCCACGTCCGGGCGTCCTCGCAACGTTGCGTGGATCAACACGGACACGGAGTCGACCGAGTTAACCCATTCGGGCGCACTCGACGTGAATGTGTACCGGTTCTCGGAGACGTCGTCTACCCCCAGCGTCGAACTGACCTGGTGCCAGTCGGCGCCGTGCGGGATGAGCCCGGCCACGAGCAGGCGGTACTCCGTTTGGTCGAGGTCAATCCTGTGCTTAAGCAAAGACCTCGGCAGGGTCCGGGCGAGCGTGCCCATGGCACCCTCGCCGAGCCAGTCGCGGAACCGCCACAGCAGCTGGTCGGGCAGCCGCCCGGCCAGCCGGAGCAGCAGCTCGTGGGTGGACTGCTCGATGTCCGGGTCCATCACTGCACCTCCACGATCAGTTCGACCTCCACCGGCGAGCCGATGGGCAGCTCCGCGACGCCGACGGCCGAGCGGGCGTGGATGCCCGCGTCGCCGAAGACCTCGCCGAGGAGCTCGGACGCGCCGTTGACGACCGCGGGCTGGCCGGTGAAGCCTTCCGCGGAAGCCACGAAGCCGACAACCTTGACGATCCGCGCGACGTTGTCAATGCCGACCAGCGCGTGCACGGCCGCGAGCGCGTTGAGCGCCGACGTGCGGGCGTGGCCCTTCGCTTCTTCGGGGCTGATCTCCGCGCCGACCTTGCCGGTCGCGGCGAGGACGCCGTCGACGAAGGGCAGCTGGCCGGAGGTGTAGACGTGCTTCCCGCTCTGGACGGCGGGCACGTAGGCGGCCAGCGGGGCGGCCACGCCGGGCAGCTCGATGCCGAGCTCCTTCAGCCGTTCGCTCCAGCTCACGCGGATCAGCCCTTCGGACGCTTGAGGTACGCGACGTGCTGCTCGCCCGTCGGGTTCGGCAGTACCGTGACCAGCTCCCAGCCGTCCTCGCCCCACTGGTCGAGGATCTGCTTCGTGGCGTGGATCAGCAGAGGGACGGTCGCGTACTCCCACTTGGTGGCGCTCATGAACCGGGAGCGTAGCCAAGCGGGCAAGGCCGCCGGGGAGCGCCGCCGGAAATCCCCGCGCGACGCGCCGTGGTGTGGTCCATCTCACGCCGGCTCCCCGCTAGCGTTGCCCCGTGGAAACGTGGCGCGTGATCGCGACGGCCCTGCTCGCGGTGGCCGGGCTGCCGCTGGTGCTCGTCGTGATGGCCAAGGTGCGCGACCGGACGCAGAGCTCCGGCCAGGTCGCCCTCGGCGGGGTGATCACCTTCACGCTGCTGGTCGTCCTGGGTGTGCTCATGCTCACCGTGCTGCCCGGGCTCGTCGCCTGGGTGCTCGTCGCGGTGGTCGCCACTGCGGTCAGCGTCATGCTGCTGGCCAGCTGAGGGCCGGTTTAGGGTGAAGAAGTGACCACTTCCCATGCCGGCTGGACCGACGAGCTTGCCCGCGCCCGGCTGCACTTCGTCACCGGCAAGGGCGGGACCGGCAAGACGACGCTCGCCGCGGCGCTCGGGCTCGCGCTCGCCCGCGAAGGCCGGCGCGTGCTGCTCATCGAGGTCGAGGGCCGCCAGGGCATCGCCCAGCTCTTCGACACCGAGCCGCTGCCCTACGCCGAGCAGCGCATCGCTTCCGTCCCCGGCGGGGGCGAGCTGCGCGCGCTGCACATCGACGTCGAAGCCGCGCTGCTCGAGTACTTCGAGATGTTCTACAACCTCGGCTTCGCCGGCCGGACGCTGCGGCGGATGGGCGCGATCGAGTTCGCGACCACGCTCGCGCCGGGCCTGCGGGACGTCCTGCTCACCGGGAAGATCAAGGAGTGCGTCGGCCGCACCGAGTCCGACGGGCGCCACACCTACGACGCCGTCGTCGTCGACTCGCCGCCGACCGGCCGGGTCGTCAAGTTCCTCGACGTCACCAAGGCCCTGACCGACCTCGCGAAGACCGGCCCGATCCGCGGCCAGGCCGAAGGCGTCGTGCGGCTGCTGCACTCCGGCGAGACGGTGATCCACCTGGCCACGCTGCTCGAGGAGATGCCGGTCCGCGAGACCGTCGAGGCCGTGGCCGAGCTGGACGGCGCCGACCTGCGTCCCGGCGCGGTGCTCGTCAACCGGGTCCGGCCGCCGCGGCTGCCGGCCCGCTCGGTGACCGCCGCCGCGGACGGGCGCGTCGACGCCTCGCGCGTCCGCTCCGGACTGGCGTCGGCCGGGCTGAAGCTGCCGGAGGACACCCTGGACGCGCTGGTCGAGGAGACCGTCGAGCACGCCGTGCGGGTCGCCGCCGAGCAGCGGGCGCGCGAGCAGCTCGCCGAAGCCGACCTGCCGACGCTCGAGCTGCCGGACCTGACCGACGGAGTCGACGTCGCGGCCCTCTACGACCTGGCCGAGGCCCTGACCGACCAGGGGGTGCGGTTGTGACCACCATCGACATCGACGCGCTGCTCGACGAGAGCCGCGTGATCGTCTGCTGCGGCTCCGGCGGCGTCGGCAAGACGACCACGGCCGCGGCGCTGGCGCTGCGCGCGGCCGAGCGCGGCCGCCAGACCGTCGTGCTGACGATCGACCCCGCCCGGCGCCTGGCGCAGGCGCTCGGCCTGCGCGAGCTGGGCAACCACCCGAAGCAGGTGAAGGTCGAAGGGTTCGAGCCCAAGGGCGAGCTGTGGGCGATGATGCTCGACATGCGCCGCACGTTCGACGACATGGTGCGCGTGCACGCCGGCCCCGAGCGCGCCGAGCAGCTGTTGCAGAACCCCTTCTACCAGACCATTTCCACGTCGTTCTCCGGCACGCAGGAGTACATGGCGATGGAGAAGCTGGGCCAGCTCGCGGCGACCGCCGACTGGGACCTGATCATCGTCGACACCCCGCCGAGCCGGTCCGCTCTGGACTTCCTGGACGCGCCGACGCGGCTGTCGTCCGCTTTGGACGGCCGGATGATCCGGCTCCTGACCGGCCCGGCGAAGGCCGGCGGCTGGGGGCTGCGCAAGGTCGTCAACGCGGGGTTCTCGATGTTCGCCAAGGCCGTGTCGACGATCATCGGCGGCCAGCTGCTGACCGACGCGTCGGCGTTCATGCAGGCGTTCGACAGCATGTTCGGCGGCTTCCGCGAGCGCGCCCGCAAGACGGCCGAGCTGCTGCGCTCGTCGGGGACGTCGTTCCTGGTGGTGGCCGCGCCGGAGCCGGACGCGCTGCGCGAGGCCTCCTACTTCGTGGACCGGCTGTCGTCGGAGTCGATGCCGCTGGCCGGGCTGATCGCGAACCGGACGCACCCGGTGCTGGCCAAGCTGTCGGGCTCCGAGGCGCGCACGGCGGCCGATTCCCTGCAGGGCGCGCCCTTGGCCGAAGCGGTGCTGCGGCTGCACGCGGACCGCGTCGACCTCGCCGCCCGCGAGGAACGGCTGCTCGCGCGGTTCACCCGGGCGCACCCCGAGGTGGCACTGGCCCGGGTGCCCGCGCTGGCCGGTGACGTGCACGACCTCGAGGGCCTGCGCGACATCGGCGTGAAGCTCGCCGGCTAGAGGCCGTCGACTTTGCGGCACAAAGCCGCACTTTCCTAGGGAAAGCTACGTCTTCGACGGGTCGAAGCCGAACTTTCCCTACGAAAGTGACGGCTTGGTCAGCCGACTTCGACCCGCTCCAAGGCGTCCCTCTTGGCCGCCTCGAGCAGCTCCGCCCAGCTGACCACGTCGGGGCGGCGGCGCAGCAACGCCCGCCGCTCCCGCTCGGTCATGCCTCCCCACACGCCGAAGTTGATCCGGCCGTCGAGTGCTTCGGCGAGGCATTCCGTCCGGACCGGGCAGCCCATGCAGACCGCTTTGGCCCGGTTCTGCTCCGCGCCCCGGACGAACAGGCCGTCCGGGTCGGCGTCCCGGCAGGACGCGTTCATTCGCCAGCTCGACTGGTTGGTTTCCATACCCCCAGCTCCCTACCCTGGTGATCGACGCACCAGCGGGGGAAAGGCACTGCGCTCCCTGCCCCCCGCGAGCGTGTCTCCCTCTGCTCACGTCGGTTCCGGGCACCTCCCCGGTGCCGGTGCCGCCGTTCGGTCCAGGCGAGCTCCCACTCGCGTTGATCCATCCGACGGCTTGTCTTCGTGAGACGTTGACGGACTGTAGGGGCCCTCGGTTCCCCCCGTCGAGACCTAGAATGCCTTCCGTTACCAGATGTCACCGAAGGGGGTCGATTTTGTCACTGAATTCACACCTCCGGAGACACGGCGTCACCGGCGCCTGACTCACTCCGGGTAGCCTGGCCCTCGTGCGAAAAGCGGATGGTTTGTTCAAGCTCATCGGCCTCTGCCTGCTCGCGGGGGTGCTCGTCGCCGGCATGCTCTTCCCGGTCGTGGGGGCCGCCGGTGTCATGTCCAACCAAGCCAGCGAGACGGTGGAGAAGACGTCATCGGATCTCGCCGACATCCCGCCGCCGCTGGTCACGACGGTCACCGACAGCACGGGCAAGCCGATCGCGACCCTGTACGACCAGTACCGGCTGCCGGTCAACGAGAACCAGATCAACGAGGCCATGAAGTGGGCTCTGGTCTCGGTCGAGGACAAGCGGTTCTACGACCACCACGGCGTCGACTGGCAGGGCACGCTGCGCGCCGCCGTCAGCAACAGCACGGGCGCCGACACCCAGGGTGCCTCCACGCTGACCCAGCAGTACGTCAAGAACTACCTGATCAACGTGGTCTACCGCACCGACCAGGTCGGTCAGAAGAAGGCCCAGGAGCAGTCGGTCGCCCGCAAGCTCAAGGAAGCGCGGATCGCGATCCAGCTCGAGACCAAGCTGAGCAAGCAGCAGATCCTGGCCGGCTACCTGAACATCGTCGAGTTCTCCCGGCAGATCTACGGGATCGGCGCCGCCGCGCACGCGTACTTCAACACCACGCCGGAGAAGCTGACCGTGCCGCAGGCCGCGCTCCTGGCCGGCCTGGTGAACAACCCGATCAACAACGACCCGTGGAAGCACGCCGACAAGGCCACCGCGCGCCGCAACCTCGTCCTCGACCGGATGGTGGAGAACAAGAAGCTGGCCAAGGCCGACGCCGACCGCTTCAAGGGCGAGCCGCTGGGCGTCGTGCCGGACTTCCCCGCCAAGCCCGCGGCCAACTGCATCGGCGCGGGCCCGGAGTCCGGGTTCTTCTGCCAGTACGTCGAGGACTACCTGCTCAAGGCCGGCGGGATGACGAAGGACCAGCTCTACACCGGCGGCTACACGATCAAGAGCACGCTGGACGAGCGCGCCAACCACGAGGCGAAGGTCTCGGCGGAGGCGCAGGTCAACAAGACCCAGAAGTACGTGGCGAACACGTTGTCGCTGATCAAACCGGGCAAGGACCGGCACGAGGTGGTCGCGCTCGCGGCGAACCGCGACTACGGCCAGGACCAGGAGGCCGGCCAGACGACGTATGCGCTGCCCACCGGCGTCTACAACACCGGTGGCGCGGGGTCGACGTACAAGATCTTCACCTCGGCCGCGGCGCTCGAAAAGGGCGTGGCGGGGATCTATTCGCCGGTCCAGGTGCCGGACACCTACGTGTCCCACGTGTTCACCGGTGGTGGCAACAACTGCCCGCAGACCGGGCCGCCGTTGCGCTCGCGCTGGTACTGCGTGGGCAACGCGGGTGACTACAGCCGGATCGCCCAGGGCGCGACCCTGCAGACGGCGCTCGCGACCTCGCCGAACACCGCGTTCGTCGAACTGGAAGACCGGCTCGGCAGCACCGCGCCGGGCATCGACATGGCCCGCCGGCTCGGCATGCGCGACACGATGGCGAGCAACGCCGGCGGCGGCACGGTCGACCCGAAGGCCGAGTCGGAGAACAAACGGCTCAGCCAGGCCGAGTTGTACGGCCCGCGGGGCAACAACCCCGGCTTCGGTGCGTTCACGCTGGGCTTCAGCCCGCTGAGCGGCCTGGAGCTGGGCAACGTCGCCGCGACGATCCTGTCCGGCGGCGTCTGGTGCCCGCCGACGCCGATCGCCGCGGTGACCGACCGCAACGGCACGCCGGTGCCGATCAAGGAAGCCCCGTGCGAGCAGGCGGTGCCCGAGGGCTTGGCCAACACCCTCGCGGTCGGCATGAGCAAGGACGACCAGACCGGCGGCACGTCGGCCGGCGCGGCGAGCGCGGTGAAGTGGGACCGCCCGATCATCGGCAAGACGGGCACGACGCAGGGCAACGTCTCGGCGACGTTCGTCGGCGGCACGCCCCAGCTGGCGGGCGCGGCGATGACGTTCAAGTTCGGCGGCGGCCAAGGTGGTATCTGTGACGCCGGACCGGGCAACGTCCGGGTCTGCGGCAGCGGGAACATCTTCGGTGGCAAGGCCCCGGCCCGCACGTGGTTCGGCGCGATGAAGAACATCATGGAAGGCCAGCCGAGAGCGGAGCTGCCGCAGCCTGATCCGCAGTACATGGGCGGCGGCGCCCGGTAACCGGGACGACGCAACGGAAAAGGGGGCCGCGCTGCACGCGCGGCCCCCTTTCCGGTGTCCGGCTCAAGCCGAATCCATCGTCATCAGTAATTCCGGGCGGCCCGGGTCGTCGATCTCGACGTACGGTCGTTCACCCTCGTGCCGCACCCAGAAGGTCTGGGTGCCCAGCCGGCTCCCCCTCGGTCAGCGGCCGGGCATGTCGGACAGGATCTCCATGTTCCACCAGTAGTACAGCTGGTCCAGCTGGTCGTTGTTCGTGGCCTTCGTGGACAGCAGGACCCCGCCCATGAGCTTCTTCGTGTCCGTCCACACCAGCTGGGCGGGGTCGCCGAGGAAGCACGTCAGGTAGTCGCCGGCGACCGGCGCCGGGGTTTCCGCGCGGTAGTACGTGCCCCAGATCTTCGGCACCTTCAACGGCCGGCAGGCACCCTGGGCGTCGTTGCGGGTGAGGCCCTGCTCCTTGACGATGGCCTTGAACCACTGGTCCAGCGACGCCGCGTCGGCGAAGCGCAGGAACTTCGCCCCGGTCGGCTGCGGGAACACCACGTTGCCCGCCTTGACGTCGCCGACGTTCGAGTCCCCGCACTCGACCGCGGCCACGGCACCGGCCGGCACGGCCGCGTCTTCACACGTGTATTGCTTGTAGACGGCGGGAAGCGCGGCGTACAGCTTCTCGTCGTGCGCCGGCTTCGGTTCCGAAGTGGACGGTGGCGGCGTCGACTTCGTCGTCTCGGGCGCCGGCGAGGACGAAGAGCCGTCGACGGTCACCGGCGTCAGCGGACCCGGGCCGCCGGTCTGCGTCTTGTCCTTGGTCACCAGGTACGTGATCACCAGCGCGGCCACGACCACCCCGGCGAGCGCGGCGCACAGCGCGATCCACCGGTTGCGCTGGGACTTCGGCGGCCCGCCCGGGGCCGGGGCGAGCTTGCCCGACGGGCCGGTGAACGGCCGCGGCCCCGTCGTCGGCCCCGGGTAGGACGCGGCGGGCATCGGCCGCGGCGGGGTCATCGGGGGCGGTGCCGCGTGCTGCTGCGGGATCGGCCCGGAGAAGGTGGGTGGCGGCGCGGCCAGGGTCGGCGGCGACGCGGCCAGGGTCGGCCGTGGCGGGCTCACCGGACCCGGCAGGGTCTGCTGCCACGTCGGGATCGGCGGCGCCGGCGCGTTCACGGCCGCCCGGGCGGCGTCGGCGAACGCTCCCGCCGTCGGGTACCGGTCGGCCGGGATCTTCGCCATCCCGCGCGCCACCACCGCGTCCAGCGCGGCCGGCAAGCCCGGCCGCTCCTGCGAAAGCACCGGCGGCGGCGCGTTCAGGTGCGCGCCCATCTGCGCGGCCGCGCCGTCCGCCTGGAACGGGCGGTGCCCGGTGAGGCACTCGAAGAACACGCACGCGAGCGCGTAGACGTCGACGAGCCCGGTGATCGGCGCGTCGCCGAAGCGTTCCGGCGCCATGTAGTCGAGCGTGCCGATCACGTTGCCGGTGCCGGTGATCGACGTCCCCTCGGCGGTCATCGACCGCGCGATGCCGAAGTCCACGAGGTACACGAAGTCGCTGCTCGTCACGAGCACGTTGGACGGCTTGACGTCGCGGTGCACCAGGCCGTCTTCGTGGGCGGCGTCGAGCGCGCCCGCGACCTGCTCGACGATCCCCACCGCGCGCTCGGGCGTCAGCGGCCCGTCCTCGAGCAGCTCCTTCAGGTCCTTGCCCTCGACGAGCCGCATGTCGAGGTACAGCTGCCCGTCGATTTCGCCGTACGCGTGGATCGGGATCACGTGCGGCTCACGCAGCCGCGCGACGATCTGCGACTCGCGGCGGAACCGCGCGCGGAAGGCGTCGTCGCCCGCGTTCGGCCCGGACAACAGCTTCAGCGCGACGACGCGGTCGTGCGCCGTGTCGTAGGCGCGATGGACCTCGCCCATGCCACCGCGGCCGAGCAGGCCCTCGATCCGGTACGGCCCGAACTGCTCCATCGTTCTCCCCAAGCCCCCCGGCTTGAAACCCGTCTTCGGGCCGACGCAAATGCTAAGCGGCAGGTTCCCCGTAACGGCGGCGAAGTCACCCAACCGTTGAGCACGTATCCTGGACCTCGTGAGCACGCTCAGTAACAAATCCACGTCGGGGGCAACGGCGGCACGCCTCGCCGCGGGGACGCTGGCCCTCGGCGCCGCGACCCTCGGTTACGCCGTCGGCATCGAACGGCGCCACTGGACCCTGCGCACCGCCCAGCTCCCGGTGCTGGCGCCCGGGTCGCGGCCGTTCACCATCCTGCACGTCTCGGACCTGCACATGCTGCCGAGCCACCGCAGCAAGCAGCGCTGGGTCGCCGCGCTCGACGAGCTCGAGCCCGACCTCGTCGTCAACACCGGCGACAACCTGTCGCACCGGCAGGCCGTCCCGTCCGTGCTGCGCGCGCTGGGCCCGCTGCTCGACCGGCCCGGGGTGTTCGTCTTCGGCAGCAACGACTACTACGCGCCGAAACCGAAGAACCCGGCCCGCTACCTGATGCCGCAGGGCAAGAAGAAGCGCATCCACGGCGTCCAGCTGCCGTGGCGCGACCTGCGCGCGGCGTTCGTCGAGCACGGCTGGACCGACCTGACGCACGTCCGCCGCACGATCGACGTCGGCGGGCAGGCGGTCTTCGCGGCCGGCGTCGACGACCCCCACCTGCGCCGCGACCGCTACGCCGACATCGCGGGCCCGGCCGACAGCGGCGCGGCGGTCCGCATCGGCGTGACGCACTCGCCCGAGCCGCGGGTGCTCGACACGTTCGCCACGGACGGTTACGACCTGGTCCTGGCGGGCCACACCCACGGCGGCCAGCTCCGGCTCCCGGGTTACGGCGCTTTGGTCACCAACTGTGAGCTGGATCGCAGCCGCGCCCGCGGCGCCTCACGCTGGGGCGCGCACATGTGGCTGCACGTTTCGGCGGGTCTCGGGACATCGCCGTGGGCGCCGGCCAGGTTCGCGTGCCCGCCCGAGGCGAGCCTGTTGACGCTGGTCCCGCGCGGGTCGGGGGCGGCCGAGCCCCGTAAGACGGCCCGCCGGAAAGCCCGAGACACCGTCCGCTAGACTTCTCCACGACCCGTTAAGCAGTACCTCGGGGTGTGGCGCAGCTTGGTAGCGTGCCTCGTTCGGGTCGAGGAGGTCGTGGGTTCGAATCCCGCCACCCCGACGAGTAAGAGCCGGTGTCTTCGGACACCGGCTCTTCTGGTTTCAGCGGGTCGCGGTCACCTCCACCCAGCATTGGCTGAAATCACCGTCGCCGCCGCGGGTCCACACCCCGGCCGAACGCGCCGCGCTCGCCAGCTGGTCCCGGTCGCGGCCCGGCTCCGCGATCGCCGCCTCGAGCCGTGCCTCCACGTACTTCGCCAGGTCCCGGTAGCTCATGTCCGAGCGGTACCGGGCTCTCGACACGATCTCCGTGAACCCCGCCGCCGCGCACTGTTCGGCGATCACCCGGCCCGCGAACGGGTTGCCGCCCGCCTGGCGGCGCAGCAGGTAGTGCCCTCTCAACGCCGCGTCGACGTTCGCCGTCTTCGGCCGCAGGCGGGCCTTGCTCCAGTCCGAAGTGGACAGGGCCAGCCGGCCGCCCGGCTTCAGCACGCGGCGCAGTTCCGCCAGCGCGTCCGGAGGTGCCGCCAGGTGCTCGAACAACGCGTGGGAAAAGGCCACGTCCACACTCGCGTCGGCGAAGGGCAGTTCGTAGGCCGACGCCGCCACGAAGTCCACTGTGGACCTTCCGGCCCGGCGGGCAACGTCGCGGGCCATCGCGACCTGGCCGGCGTCGACGTCGACGCCCGTCACGCGCGATTCCGCCGCCAGCCCGAGGGTGATCGAGCCCGGGCCGCAGCCGAGGTCGACCACCCACATCCCCGGCTTGAACAGCGGTTGGGCGAACGTCGCGCGCTCGGCCGCCGTGCGCGCGGACATCATCGACACCGCGTCTCGCCCGTAGCCCGGCGCGTAACCCTCCAGCACCCCGCACACAGTACGGCCAGAAGGTGGCAGGATCGAGGGGTGAGCACGCAGTCAGCCAAGCAATTCCCGCCCGCGGTGGTCCCGGACCGGCTGTTCGACGACGCCGAAGCCGAAGCCCGCTGGCGCGCCCGCTTCCACGCCCCCCGCATCTCCACGCCCGATTGGGCCCGCGACGCCCCCGACGCCAACGTCTACGTCTCCAACGCCAGCGGCGTGTGGGAGGTCTACGCCTGGAACCGCGCGACCGGCGAGCACCGCCGCGTCACCGACCGGCCGAACGGCACCCTGCACGCGACGCCGTCCCCGGACGGCGAGTGGCTCTGGTGGTTCGACGACACCGACGGCGACGAGTTCGGCTCGTGGGTGCGCGAGCCCTTCGCCGCGACCGAGGGCAGCAAGCCCGAGAAGGCCGTGCCGGACGTCCACGACGGCTACCCGGCCGGCCTCGAGATCGGCGCCGGGATCATCGCGGTCGGCGTCTCGACCGACGACGGCAGCGAGCTGTTCGCCCGGATCGGCGGCGAGACGCACCGCTTCTACAGCCACGCGGACGACGCCGGGATCGCGTCGATGTCCCGCGACGAAAGCCTGATCGCGATCTCCCACTCCGAGCACGGCGACTCGCGTCACCCCGCCCTGCGGGTGCTCGCCGCCGACGGGTTCGCCACGGTGGCCGACAAGTGGGACGGCGAGGGCAAGGGCCTGACGGCTCTCGAGTTCTCCCCGCTGCCCGGCGACCAGCGCCTGCTGGTGCTGCACGAACGCCGGGGCCGCGAGGAGCTGCTCGTGTGGGACGTCCGGGACGACTCCGAGACGGAGCTCGAGCTGGACCTGCCCGGCGAGGTCGTCGCGGGCTGGTACCCGGACGCGCGCGCCCTGCTCGTCGTCCACTTCCACGAAGGCCGCAGTTCGTTGTACCGCTACGACCTCGACACGGCCGAGCTGTCCTCTGTAGACACTCCGGCCGGTCGCATCGGCGGCGCCGGGGTCCGTCCGGACGGGACGGTCGAGTACTCGTGGTCCAGCGCCGCCGAGCCGGCCGCGGTCCGCGCGCGGAGCACCGACGGCACGGACGCGGTGCTGCTCGAGCCGCCGGGTGAGCGCGCGCCGGGGTCGGAGCCGGTGACCGACGCGTTCGTCGAAGGCGTCGGCGGCCGGATCCACGCGCTGGTGTCCCGGCCTTCGGACGCGCCGGAAGGTCCGCTGCCGACGGTGTTCTCGCTGCACGGCGGCCCGCACGCCGCGGACGAGGACCGCTTCTCGGCGTATCGCGCGACCTGGCTCGACGCCGGGTTCGCCGTGGTCGAGGTCAACTACCGCGGCTCGACCGGCTACGGCTCGGCCTGGCGCGACGCCATCGAGGGCCGGCCCGGGCTGACCGAGCTGGAGGACGTCGCCTCGGTCCACGACTGGGCCGTCCAAACCGGACTCAGCGACCCGGCGAAGTGCGTCGTGAACGGCGCTTCGTGGGGCGGTTACCTGTCCCTGCTGGCGATCGGCACCCAGCCGGCCCGGTGGGCGGCGGCCGTCGCCGGGGTGCCGGTGGCGGACTACGTCGCCGCGTACGAGGACGAGATGGAGCAGCTGCGTTCGTTCGACCGGGCGCTCTTCGGCGGTTCGCCGGAGGAGGTGCCGGCGGTGTACTCGGAGTGCTCGCCGATCACGTACGTCGACGCCGTGACGGCGCCGGTGCTCGTGCTGGCCGGCGACAACGACCCGCGCTGCCCGATCCGCCAGATCGAGAACTACCTCGACCGGCTCGGCGGCCGCGACCTGCACCACGAGTTCTACCGGTACGACGCCGGCCACGGCTCGCTGGTGATCGCGGAGACGATCAAGCAGACGTCGATCGAGGTCAACTTCGCCCAGCGGGTCCTCGGCCTGCGCTGACCCGCAAGTCCGTGAATGTCGCATTGAGGGACTCTGAGTCCCTCAATGCGACATTCACGGCTTTCAGCGTTCGGAGTGCAGGACCCCGCCGGTGGCCCAGTGGTCGGCGCCGACCTCGACGAGCGTCACCTGGACGCCCTCGGGCTTGCCGCCGCAGGTGCGGACGAACGCGTCCGTCAGCTCCCGGACCAGGGCGCTCTTCTGGGCGGGCGTGCGGCCGGGGAACATGGCAACGCTGATCATCGGCATGCCGCGCAGCCTAGAGCCCCCGGTTCACCGACCGCAGGCGGCTGATCGCGGCCGCGTCGCCTTCGAAACCGAGGTTCACGGCGTCGCGGCCGAAGACGAACAGCAGCAGGTCCACCGGCTCGCCGACGACCGTGACCGGGTCGGGCCCGGTCTTGACGGCGGCCTCCCGGCCGTCTTTCGTGCGCAGGGTCACCCCGACCGGCGCCTTGCGGAGGTTGAGCTTGGCGGCCTGCCTCGCGGACTTCCACGCGGCGGCGTCCCGGGTGGCGTCGGCGGGCCGCGGCTCCCAGCCCGGCTGCGCACGCCGGACGTCTTCGTGGTGGACGAGGAACTCGGCGGTGTTGGTCAGCTCGTCGAGCGGGCCGATCGCGGTGGGCCAGAACTTCGACGGACCCTGCCGGACCTGCTCGACCAGCGCGGCCCACGGCTTGGCGGCGTAGCGGTCCTGCACCTTCTGCGTGTACCCGGCGAGCGCGGGCACCAGGATCCCCGGCGCGGCGTCCGGCCGGTGCTCACGCACGACGAGGTGCGCGGCGAGATCCCGCGTCGTCCAGCCTTCGCACAGCGTGGGCACGTCGGGCCCGAGGTCTTGGAGGAGCGAGCTCAATGCCTGGCGTTCGTCAGCAGCGACACCCATGTGGTCGACGTTACTCGGCGGTACCCGCCCTGGCGACGGGAAGAGACGCCGGGCACGTGTCGTTGATCAGGAGGTGAGCCGACTCTTCAGCCCGATCACCGTCCGCGGCCTGACCCTGCCGAACCGCGCGTGGGTGTCGCCGATGTGCCAGTACTCCGCGACCGACGGCGTCCCGGACGACTGGCACCTCGTCCACCTCGGCCAGTTCGCCACCGGTGGCGCCGGGCTCGTCATGACCGAAGCGACCGCCGTCGTGCCCGAAGGGCGGATCAGCCCGCAGGACACCGGCATCTGGACCGACGCGCAGGCCACGGCGTGGCGCCGGATCGTCGCCTTCGTCCACCGGCAGGACACCGCGATCGGCATGCAGCTGGGTCACGCCGGCCGCAAGGGCTCGACGCGGCGGCCGTGGGACGGGCCGGGCAGCGTGCCCGCGTCGGAAGGTGGCTGGCAGAGCGTCGGCGCCGACGCGCAGCCGTTCGGCGCGTACGCCCCGGCGCGGCCGCTCACCACGGACGAGGTCAGCGCCCTCCCGGACGCGTTCGCCGCGGCCGCCCGCCGAGCGATCGGCGCCGGGTTCGACCTGCTCGAGCTGCACTTCGCGCACGGCTACCTGGTGCACCAGTTCCTGTCCCCGCTGTCGAACACCCGCACCGACCGCTACGGCGGCGACTTCGAGGGCCGCACCCGCCTGGCGCTGGAGATCGCCGACGCGGTCCGCGCCACGACCGGCGTCCCGCTGTTCGCCCGGCTGTCGGCCACGGACTGGACGGACGACGGCTGGACGCTCGACGAGTCCGTCCGCCTCGCGAAGCTCCTCGCCGAGCGCGGCATCGACCTGATCGACACCTCCAGCGGCGGCAACACCCCGAACCCGGACATCCCGGTCGGCCCGGGCTACCAGGTCCCGTTCGCCGAGCGGATCCGCACCGAGACGGGCCTCCCGACCGGCGCGGTCGGCATGATCACCAACCCGCAGCAGGCGGAGGACATCATCGCCGACGGCGAGGCGGACGCCGTGTTCCTGGCCCGGGCCCTGCTGCGCGACCCGCACTGGCCGCTCCGGGCGGCGAACACCCTCGGCGCGGACGTCCGCTGGCCGGACCAGTACGCCCGCGCCAAGTCCTGGCACTAATGGTGGAAGGCGGTCGCCTTCGCGGGGTCCTTCGGGTGGCCGCCCTCCTTCTCCAGGTCGGGCAGCAGGCGCTTCAGGTCGGCCAGCAGCAAGTCCGCGAGGTCGTGCGTGAAGCCGTTGCGGACCACGATCCGCAGCACCGCCAGATCCGTCCGGTTCTCCGGGAACGTGTACGCCGGCACCAGCCAGCCCCGCTCGCGCAGCCGTCGTGACACGTCGAAGACGTCGAAGCCCGCGTCCGCGCGGGTCGTGAACGCGAACACCGGCAGCTGGTCACCGCGGGTCAGCAGCTCGAACGGCCCCAGCTCCGAAACACCCGACGACAGATGTGTCGCGACGTCACGCGAAGACTGTTGCACCGCGCGGAATCCCTCGCGGCCGAGCCGCACGAACGTGTAGTACTGCGCCGCGACCTCGGCGCCCGGCCGGGAGAAGTTCAACGCGAACGTCGGCATGTCGCCGCCGAGGTAGTTCACGTTGAACACCAGCTCCGACGGCAGCGCGGCCTTGTCCCGCCAGAGCACCCAGCCGACGCCCGGGTACACCAGCCCGTACTTGTGGCCCGACGTGTTGATCGACGCCACCCGCGGCAGCCGGAAGTCCCACTCCAGGTCGGGGTCGAGGAACGGCGCGACCATCGCGCCGGAAGCGCCGTCGACGTGCACCGGGATGTGCCAGCCGGTCCGCGACTCCAGCGCGTCCAAGGCCGCGGCGATCTCCGCGACCGGCTCGTAGCTGCCGTCGAACGTCGAACCCAGGATCGCCACGACGCCGATCGTGTTCTCGTCGCACCGGGCGACAGCTTCGGAGGCCGTCAGGTGGTACCGGTCGCCGTCCATCGGCACCAGCCGCGGCTCGACCTCCCAGTACTCGCAGAACTTCTCCCAGCACACCTGGACGTTGACGCCCATCACCAGGTTCGGCTTGCCGGTGCGCCCGAGCCGGGACCAGCGCCGCTTCAACGCCATCCCGGCGAGCATGCACGCTTCGGACGAACCGGTCGTCGAGCAGCCCATGATGTCGGTGGGATCGGGCGCGTGCCACAGGTCGGCGAGGATGTTCACGCAGCGCCGCTCCAGCTCGGCCGTCTGCGGGTACTCGTCCTTGTCGATCATGTTCTTGTCGACGCACTCCGCCATCAGCTCGCGGGCCTGCGGCTCCATCCACGTCGTGACGAACGTGGCGAGGTTGAGCCGCGCGTTGCCGTCAAGCATCAGCTCGTCGCGCACGAGCTGCAGCGCCGTGTCCGGCGGCAGCGAGCTGTCGAGCAGCTTGTCGTGCGGCATGACGAAGCCCGCCGCGAGTGCCGGGTTCGCCCCGGCGTACATCGGATTCGTGCCGCCCACGCGGTCCGGGCGGTCCGTCTTCCCCTGATGCAGCACCATGCCGCCGAACGTACTGCGAAACCCGGGGTTCAGCAGACGCGAAAGGGGCCGTTCCACCCGGAACGGCCCCTTTGCGCGGAAAAAAGATCAGGCCTGCTGGGCCTGCCACATCCAGTGCGCCTCTTCGAGCGCGCGGGTGATCTCGATCAGCAGGTCCTGCGTCACGAGGTCGCTCTTGTCGGTCTCGTCGATGCGGGCCCGCAGCCGCTCGATGAGCGCCGAAAGGATGTCGACGATCGCCGCGACCGTGGACTCCACGGACTGCCAGTTGTCGGGGTACTCGGGCACGCCCGAGCTCTCGACGACGGTTTTCGCCTTGCCGTTCGGCGAGATGCCGATGGCGTTGGCGCGCTCGGCGACCTCGTCGACGTACTGGCGCGCGGTGTTCACCAGCTCGTCGAGCTGCAGGTGCGCGCTGCGGAAGTTCGCGCCGACGACGTTCCAGTGCGCCTGCTTGGCGATGAGGGACAGGTCGACCAGGTCGACCAGCGTCGCCTGGAGGGCGTTACCGGTGATCTCCTTGTCGGCCTCGGAAAGCGGGCTCTTGATCGGAGACTTGCTCATCTCTGGTGATCCTTTCCTCGTACTGGTTCGGACCCGGCGTGGGGGGTCAGACGGTGGCGGAGAGGGCGACCTCGATGTTGCCGCGGGTCGCGTTGGAGTAGGGGCACACCTGGTGGGCCTGCTCGACCAGCTGGTCGGCCTGGGCCTGCTCGAGGCCCGGCAGCGAGACGTTCAGCGCGACACCGAGACCGAAGCCGACGTCCTGCTTGAGCACGCTGACCTCCGCGGTCACCGTGGAGTCGTGCAGCGTGACCTTGGCCTGGCGTGCGACCAGCTGCAGAGCGCTGTGGAAGCAGGCCGAATAGCCGGCGGCGAAGAGCTGCTCGGGGTTGGTCTTGTCGCCCCCGGGGCCGCCCATCTCCTTCGGGATGGCCAGCGACTCGTCGATGACGCCGTCGGACGAGGTCACCTCGCCGTTGCGGCCGTCGCCGCGTGCCGTCGCCACCGCCGTGTAGATCGCCTGACCCATGCTCAGCCTGCCTTCGTTCGCGGACACTCCACAGCGAGCGTCTCACTGGGCACAACATCCCGCACCCGCGGAACAGTGCCCCCACATGGCAGGCATCACGTCGATCGGCTACCCGGCGGCCACCGGGCGAAACGTCTGTGTTCAATCGGGGCTCCGCCCCGGCCGGGGGCTCCGCCACCCGGAACCCCCGAAATGCTCATGCGGCGCGCGTCACCGCGAATTCGGCGACCTGGCGCCCGATCAGCCGAAGGGTGCGGACGCTCTTCTCGTCCGACGCGCCGCCGCCTTCGTCGAACTTGGTCTCGGCCGAGTTGATCGAACCACCCAGCGGGGTGGCCCAGCCGCGCAGCGCGTGCGTGATCGTGCGGAGCTGCTCGAGCGTCGTCACCGCGGCCTGCCAGCCGTAGGCGACGGCGGCCAGGCCGACCGCGCGGCCGTCGAGGTAGGGACGCTGGTCGTCACGCAGGTCCTCGACGTAGTCCAGGGCGTTCTTGACCAGGCCGGACAGCGCACCGTGGTAGCCCGGCGAGACGACGATGAGCCCGTCCGCCTCCCGCACGGCTTCGATGAGCGTGGTGGCGCGTTCGTCGCGGTCGGGCTCGCCGGCGTCGTAGAACGGCAGCACCAGCTCCGGGCCGGTGAGCATCCGGATCCGGACGCCGACTTCGGCCGCCCCGGCGAGCGCGATCTGCAGAGCGCGTTCGGACTGGGAGCCCTCGCGCAGAGAGCCGCCGATCCCGAGCACGTTGATCGTCCTGGCTGAAGTCACGCTTTCCAGGCTAACCCCTCCACTTAAGTGGATATCCAGACTTTGGGACCGAGGCCCGCGTCACAGCTGGACCTGTTACCTACTGGCAAGTAACATCCCGGGCGGCACCGACGCTCAGGAGGCAACGATGGCGATCCCGCTCCCGGTCCGAGTCCAGGCCGCGGCGTCCCAGCTCGCGTTCTCGCTGCCCGCGCCGCTGCGGCGGGCGGTCGCGGGCCGCCCGGTGCGCCTCGACGGCCAGGACCTCGCGCTCGACGCCCAGCTCCTGCTCCGGCTGCAGAAACTCGCCGGCGCCGAGCTGGTGCAGGGCTCGGTGGAGCGGTCGCGTGCCCTGCTCGACACCGGGCGGCACCTGGTCAGCGGCAAGCCGATCGAGCCGGTCTCGGTGCGGGAGATCGCGGTGCCGACGCCGGATGGCGACTTGCCGGCGACGCTCTACACGCCGGTCGGGCTGCCCGAGAAGTCTCCGCTCTTGGTGTTCTTCCACGGCGGTGGCTGGGTGATCGGCACGCGCGCGAGCCACGACAACGCCGTCCGCTTCCTGGCCAAGCACGCCGGGGTGCGGGTGCTGTCGATCGAGTACCGGCTCGCGCCGGAGTTCCCGTTCCCGGCGGCCGCGGAGGACGCGCTCGCGGCGTTCGAGTACGCGGTGGCGAAGGCGGGTGACCTCGGCGCCGACCCGGCGCGGATCGCCGTCGGCGGGGACAGCGCGGGCGGCAACCTGGCCGCGGTGACGGCCCAGCAGGCCGTGCGCCGCGGCGGCCCGGTGCCGGCGTTCCAGCTGCTGATCTACCCGGCGACGGACTTCGCGCGGCGCTACCGCTCGCAGGACCTGTTCGCCGAGGACCTGTTCCTGACCGACGTGCACATGAAGTGGTTCGAGGGCCACTACGTGCCGGAGGGCACGGACCTGACCGACCCGCGGCTCTCCCCGCTGCGCGCGGACGACCTGAGCGGCCTGCCGCCCGCCCTGGTCGTCACGGCGGGCTTCGACCCGCTGCGCGACGAAGGTGAGGCGTACGCGGAGAAGCTGCGCGAGGCGGGTGTCGACGTGGCGCTGCGCCGGCACGACGACCTGATCCACGGGTTCATCAACTTCACCGGCGTCGGCACCCGGTTCCGCGAAGCGCTGGCCGAGATGGCGGGCGCGCTGCGGCAGGGTCTGTCCAAACGGGACTGAGCGGGCGCCGGCGGAAACGAACCCGGAGCCCGGCGCGGAGAAATGTCCGCGGCCGGGCTCCGGGTCCCCCTGTTCTCAGTGGTCGGACTATGACGCGGGCAACGGCGGCACCGGCACCGGCAGCGGCGGCACCGGCAGCCCGCCGAGAAGCCCGCCCAAAATGCCGGTGACGGCGGCGAGCAGGGCCTTGACCAGGTCGCTGACGATCTTCAGCGGGCCCGGCAGGTCCGGCAGCGACGGGATCGGCAGCGGAAGCGGCGGCAGCTGGCGCGCCTTGGCCGTCGGGTCGGTCAGGAGCCGGCTGGACTCGTCCGCCCGGCCCTTGGCCAGGCCGGCGAGCTGCTCGGTGTCGGTCTGGACGGTGTAGCGCTTCCCGGCGGCGATGTCCGCGAGGACCGGGCTCATCTGCCCCAGGTCGGCGCGCGTGGCACCGACGTTGCCCGCGTAGGCCACCTTGGTCAGGCCGTCACGCATCTGGAGCACCTGGGCGGCGAGGGCCTGGGTGCTGGAGGAACCCTTGCCCCCGTCCGGGCTCGCCGAAGCGATCCCCGCCATTCCGACCGCCAGCAGACTGCTCGCGGCTACCAGGGCGACGGACCGCCCGAACTTGCCTTTCATTTCCTACCTCCTGGCTCGGGACCTGACGGGTTAAATCGGTACTCGCCGTATCGGAGATAAGCCACCCGATCACCGGTTGGGGACGTTTTCTAACCCTTACGTGCCGGATGCGAAGGCGGCGAACTGGCCCGCAATTGATTAACGTCGAAACCTTGCCCGTCCCCCCGAAGATCATCTGATCGATTCTCGTCGTCACCGCTGGTAGCGATGGTCCACTGTGGAACGCTGCGGTCACTCACGCGGGTGTAAATGGTGATCTTTTAGCTTCATCACTCCGTCGGACCGCGCGTCGGGACTGCTCCACTCGGGGCGTCCCCCACGCTCGCACCGCCACCCACACGGTTGCCCCTGGCCGCGACCGGAATGCGAAATCAATTCCGGAAACCGTCAGAGCGGCAGGCCCGCGTCCAAGTGGACCAGCGCCTTGTCGAGGGCCGGCAAGTACTCGGCGTCGGGATCGGCCGCCGCCTGGACGAACGTGGACAGCAGCACCCCGACCACCGCCCCGGCCCAGTTGCGCACCGCGAAGTCGTCCGGTGCCCGGCCCGTGCGCCGCGCGGCCACGCCGGCGATCAGGTCGATCCCCTCGGCGAACTGGTCCATGATCGCGCCGCGCAGCTCGGGCTCGCGGAACACCAGCAGCTGCCGCCGGCGCACGTCCTCGATCTCGTCCTCGGACAGCTGCCCGAGGACGACCCGCACGGCCCCCCGCAGCGCCCCGATCGGGCTCAGCTCGGCCGGCTGCCCGATCGCGGCCTCGATGAAGACGGGGTCGATGGGGTCGTAGAGGGCCGTCGCCTCCTTCGTCGGGAAGTACCGGAAGAAGGTGCTCGGCGAGATCTCCGCCGCGGCCGCGATCTGGTCGACCGTCGTCGCGCCGTAGCCCTGCTCCCGGAACAGCCGCAACGCGTGCCGCTGGATCGTGGCCCGCGTCTTGGCCTTCTTCCGTTCCCGCAGCCCCATGGACTCAGATCGCGACGACGTCATGCTCCGATTCTCGCCGCCGGCCCCCGGCCGCCGTCCGCCTGGGCAGGAACAGCAGCGCGAGCAGCGCCGCGGCCACGGCCAGCCCGGCGCACACCCACAGCGTCGCCGCCATGCCGTCGGTGAACGCGGCCCGCGCGGAGTCGGCGAGCGCGGGCAGGTGGAGCTTCGCCGCGACGGCGACCGCGCCCGACGCGCTGCCGCGCACCGCGTCGGCGACCGACGCGGGCAGGCCGTCGACGGCGACGCCGGCGCGGTAGACGCCGTTGAGCACGGTGCCCAGCACCGCGACGCCGATCGTGCCGCCGACCTGGCGCAAAACCTGGATCAGCGCCGAGCCGGTACCCGAACGGCCCTCGGTGAGCGCCCCCATCGCCATCGACATCAGCGGCGTCAGCGTGCACCCGGTACCCAGTCCGATCACGCTCTCCCAAGCCACGGTGACGCCGTAGCCGTCCGACGGCGACGTCGTCGAACCCCAGGCCAGCCCGGCCGCGAGCAGCACGAACCCGGCCGTCACGACCACGCGCACGCCCACGGCGGCGACCAGCTTCTCGGCGATCTTCGCCGACACCAGCATCCCGCCGATCAGCGGAAGCAGCCGCACGCCGGTCTCGAGCGCGTCGGCTCCCTGCACCGCCTGGAACAGCTGCGGCAGCACGAACATCAGGCCCATGAGCGCGAACGAGGCCATCGTCGCGAGCACCGCGCCCCAGACGAACTGCGGCTCATGCAACAGCGCGAGGTCGGTCAGCGGTGTCGCCGTCCGCGTCTGCGCCCGGCAGAACACCGCGAGCACCGCCGCGCCGAGCCCGAGCAGGCCGTACGTCGCCGGGTCGGTCCAGCCGTGCTCGCCGGCGTAGACGAAGCCGTAGGTCAGGGCGACCAGCCCGGCCGCCGAGAGCGCGATGCCCGCGAAGTCGATCGCACCGCGGCCCGACCCGGGCGTGAGCGGCACCAGGAACAGCACCGCGACCAGGCCGACCACGGTCAGCGGAACGTTGATCAGGAACACCGAGCCCCACGCGAAGTGGTCGAGCAGCCAGCCGCCGAGCAGCGGGCCGAGGGGGATGCCGACGAAGGTCGCCATCACCCACGTCGTCAGCGCCTTCGCCCGCTCCTCCGGCGGGAACAGGATGTTCAGCAGCGAGAGCGAAAGCGGGATGAGGAACGCGGCGCCGACGCCGAGCACGACGCGCGCCGCGATCAGCTGGCCTGCCGAATCGGCGTAGGCGCACCCCAGGGAGGCCAGCCCGAACAGCGCGAGCGCGCCGAGCAGCAGCTTCTTCGGGCCGAACCGGTCGCCCAGCAGGCCCGCCGGCAGCAGCAGCGCGGCCAGCGCCAGCGTGTAGGCGTTGCCGAACCACTGCAGCTGCGTGGTCGTGGCGCCGAGGTCGACGGCGAGCGTCGGCACGGCGACGTTCAGCACGGTCAGGTCGAGTCCGACGGTCAGCAGGCTCACCGCGAGCGCGCCGAGCGCCCACCACCTGCGTGGATAGATCTGTGTCACCGAAACCCCCAGTTGATAGTCACTACCAAATGATAGTAACTCTCATAATCTGCCGGCGCCAGCACGGGGCGAGTGACGGGAAATAAGTTGCACGCGCGTACCACCTTGGGTTCTCATCGGGGACGTGCCTCTGCAGCCCTACCGCCGGGTGCTCTCCGTCCCCGGCGTCCCCTCGACGATGGCTTTGATGTTCCTGGCGCGGCTGCCGATGACCATGAACGGCGTGCTGATGACGCTGTACATCGTCACCGGGCTCGGCCGCGGCTACGGCGCCGCCGGGCTGGTCGGCGCCGGCGTCACCCTCGGCATGGCGCTCGGCGCGCCGCTGCTGGGGCGCTGCTTGGACCGCTACGGCCTGCGCCCGATCGTCGCCGTCTGCGGAATCGGCACGACGGTGTTCTGGGTCGCCGCGCCGCACCTGCCCTACGCGGCGCTCGCCGCCGTCGCGATCCCGGCCGGGATGCTCTCGGTGCCGGCGGGCTCGCTCGCGCGGCAGGTCCTGGCCGCGCTCGTCCCGGTCGAAGAGCGCCGTGCGGCGTACTCGCTCGACACGATCTCGATCGAGGCGACGTTCATGATCGGCCCCGCGCTGGGCATCGCGGCGATCACGACGCTCTCCCCGACCTTCACGCTCACCGCGCTCGGCGTGCTGTTCGGCGGCACGGCCTTCCTGATCTGGCTGGTGAACCCGCCGATCCGCGAAACCGTCGAGCCGGGTGCGTCCACGACCCGGCCGCCGCTGCGCAGCTGGCTGACCGGCCGGCTCGTGGCGACGCTGCTGATCGCCGCCGGCGCGCTGTTCGTGCTCGTCGGCACCGAACTGGCGACGCTCGCGGCCCTGCGCGCGAACGGCGACATCGGCGTGACCGGGCTGGTGATCGCGGTGATGTGCGTGGCTTCGATCGCCGGCGGCATCGTGCACGGCGCCGTCAAGAAGTCGCTGCCGCAGGGCCTGCTGATGCTGCTGCTCGCGCTGCTGGTGGTGCCGGTCGGCCTGGCCGACCAGCCTTGGTGGCTGCTGATGCTGGTGCTGATCCCGACGAACCTGGTCTGCGCGCCGACGCTCGCGGCGACCACCGAGACGGTCAGCCGGATCGCCCCGCCGCGGGTCCGCGGCGAGGCGATGGGGCTGCAGGACGCGTCGACGCGGCTCGGCCTGGCGCTGGGCAGCCCGGTGGTCGGCTTCGCGATCGACCACTCGAGCCCGGCGTGGGGCTTCGCCGCGGCGGGCCTGGGCGGCCTGGTCGTCGCGGCGGCCGGCCTGCTGTACCGCCGTGCGCCGGAACCCGCGGCGGACCCGGACACCGCGCTGGCGGCCGCTGCCGCCGTTCGCGAGTGATCAGGGGGCTTCCGCGCAAAGCTAGCCGCCGCAGGCCACGCGGAGCGCGTCGATTTTCTTGACGTTGCGCTGCACCCACTGGGCCACCACGCCGGCGTCCTCGATGCGTTCCTTCTGCACCTCGACGTACGAGCCGGCCATGCCCAGCAAGGCGTTCTTGACGTCCTGGTCCTGCACGTTGCCCGCCAGCTCCCGCAGCCGCTTCTCCTTGTCCGCGGCACGGGCCTTGAGTTTCTCCGGATCGACCAGCGGGTTCAGATCCGCCAGCCCGAGCGCCTCGGTGCACGCGCCCACCTTGTCCGCCGTCTTCGACCCCTGGTCGACCGCACCGCTGACCTGGTCGCACCCGCTCAGCAGCAGTGCGGCCCCGGCCAGCAGTGCGGCCGTCGTTCCACCCCTCGTCATGGCGCCAAGGTACCGCTCAGCCCTTGACGCAGACCACCTGCTTGAGGTGCGCCACGACCTCGACCAGGTCCGTCTGGGCCTGGATCACCGCATCGATGTCCTTGTACGCCGCCGGGATCTCGTCGACGACGCCCGAGTCCTTGCGGCACTCGACGCCGGCCGTCTGCGCCGCGAGGTCGTCGGCGGTGAACAGCTTCTTGGCCTTGTTCCGCGACATCCGGCGCCCGGCACCGTGCGACGCCGACTCGAAGGACGCGGTGTTCCCGAGCCCGCGGACGATGTACGAACCGGTCCCCATGCTGCCCGGGATGATCCCGAGATCACCCGATCCGGCACGGATCGCGCCCTTGCGGGTGACGAGCAGCTCGACCCCGTCGTAGGTCTCCTCGGCGACGTAGTTGTGGTGGCAGGAGATGGCGTCGTCGAAGGTCGTCTGCGGGACGACGTCCTTCAGCGCCTGCTTCACGAGCGCGACCATCGTGGCGCGGTTGCGCGCCGCGTAGTCCTGCGCCCAGAAGAGGTCGCGCCGGTACGCCCGCATCTCCGGCGTGCCCGCGACGAACACCGCGAGGTCCCGGTCGGGCAGGTCGGCGTTGTGCGGCAGCTTCCGCGCGACCGCCATGTGCCGCTCCGCCAGCTCCTTGCCGATGTTGCGCGAACCCGAGTGCAGCATCAGCCAGACCTGCCCGGTGCCCTCTTCGAGGCAGACCTCGATGAAGTGGTTCCCGCCGCCGAGGCTCCCGATCTGGCGCGCGGCCCGGTCGTGCAGCTCCTGGACGCCGGTGTGCAGTTCGCCGAAGCCCTTCCAGAAGGCGTCCCAGCCGCCGACGCCGTGCACCTTCGCGGGGTTCACGGGCGTCTTGTGCAGCCCGAAGCCGACGGGAACGGCGCTTTCGATCCGCCGGCGCAGCTTGCCGAGGTCATCGGGCAGATCGCTCGCGGTGAGCGACGTCCGAACGGCGCTCATGCCGCACCCGATGTCCACCCCGACGGCGGCGGGCGAAACGGCGTCGCGCATGGCGATGACACTGCCGACGGTGGCGCCCTTGCCGTAGTGCACATCGGGCATCACGGCGACACCGTGCACCCACGGCAGGTTGGCGACGTTGTGCAGCTGCCGCATGGCCTGGTCTTCGACCGAGGCGGGGTCCGCCCACATCCGGATCGGGACGCGGGACCCTTCGACAGCGGTGTACATGATTCCTCCCCTGAATTGCTTGCGGGCCAAGGATGACCGGTCACGGCCGATCGGACAAGGCGATTTCCGATCGTCCACTGTGGAGGCAGTGACCGGTCACGTCAGCAACGTGCCGGTCAGCTCGATCAGCGCCAACGCCGCCGCCCGCACTCCGCCGTCACCGTCGCAAGCCGGGTCGTAAGCCGCGAACGTTGCGCTCACCACCGGGAACCTCGCGCTCACCGCCTCGACGATGTGCCGGACCTCCGCCGCGTCCGGGCCGTCCGGCGCCGCGTACGAATTCGCGCGGCCGACCAGCCGTGAGTCGTGCACGTCGAAATCCACGTGCAGGTGCACCCGTCGTACCCGGGGCGGGAACCCGGCCGCCGCCACCTCGGCCGCCCGGGCCGGCAGCAGGCGGATGCGCGACTCGTCCAGCACCGCCCGCTCCGCCGGGTCGAGGTCGCGGGCTCCCACCAGCAGGACGTGGTCGTCGGGTACCGGACGGAACCCGGGCACCGTCGTCCGGCAGCGGCCGGTGAGCATCGCCAAGCCCATGCCGTCCACGAAACCCGAGGTCGTCGTCTCCGGCGTGTTCAGGTCGCCGTGCGCGTCGAGCCACACCACCGCCAGGTCATCCCTCGCCGCCAGCCCGGCCACCACGCCCACCGACGCACCGCAGTTGCCGGCCAGCACGATCGGGGTCACCTCGTCCGCGACCGCGCGCCGGACCTGCTCGGCGACCGCCCGCTGGACCTCTTCGTAACCACTCTCCGCCACCGTGACGACCTCGGCTCCGAGCCGTTCGGCCACGCCGTGGCGGAGCAGGTCGGTGGGGCCCGCGCCCATCCGCCAGTCGCGGCGGCCGGAGTCGGACGGTGCGAGGATCAGCCGTGTCACGCCCATGGACCCGAGCATGACACGGCGAAGGCCCCCCACCACCTGCGGCGAGGGGCCTTCGGAACGCTCGGCGTCAGGACTGGGCGATCAGCTCCGCGATCTGCACGGCGTTGAGCGCCGCGCCCTTGCGCAGGTTGTCGTTCGAGATGAACAGCGCCAGCCCGCGGCCGCCCTCGACGCCCTGGTCGACGCGGATGCGGCCGACGTAGCTCGGGTCGTTGCCCGCCGCCTGCAGCGGGGTCGGGACCTCCGACAGCTCGACGCCCGGCGCGTGCGCCAGCAGCTCCGTCGCCCGCGCAGGCGTCAGCGGCTGCGCGAACTCCGCGTTCACCGAGATCGAGTGCCCCGAGAACACCGGCACGCGCACGCACGTGCACGACACGCCCAGCCCCGGGATGCTCAGGATCTTGCGGCTCTCGTTGCGGAACTTCTTCTCTTCGTCCGTCTCGAGCTCACCGTCGTCCACAATGGACCCGGCCATCGGCAGGACGTTGAACGCGATCGGCCGGACGTACTTCTCCGGCTTCGGGAAGTCGATCGCCGCGCCGTCGTGGGTCAGCAGCGCCGCGTGCTCGGCGGCGGCGCGAACCTGACCCGCCAGCTCGTCGACGCCGGCCAGCCCGCTGCCGGACACCGCCTGGTACGTCGACGCCACCAGCCGGACCAGCCCGGCCTCGTCGTGCAGCGGCTTGAGCACCGGCATCGCGGCCATGGTCGTGCAGTTGGGGTTCGCGATGATCCCCTTCCGCGCTTCCTTGATGGCTTCCGGGTTGACCTCGCTGACGACCAGCGGCACGTCCGGGTCCATCCGGAACGCCGAGGAGTTGTCGATCACCGTCACGCCCGCCTCGGCGAACCGCGGTGCCTGCGCCTTCGACGTCGACCCGCCCGCGGAGAACAGCGCGATGTCCAAACCGGACGGATCCGCCGTCGACGCGTCTTCGATCGTGACTTCGGTGTCGCGCCACGGCAGCGTCGACCCCGCCGAGCGCGCCGAAGCGAAGTACCGGAGCTCGGCGATCGGGAACTCCCGCTCCGCCAGCAGCTTGCGCATCACCGCGCCGACCTGGCCGGTCGCGCCGACCACCCCGACCCGCAGCCCGTCCGCCATCAGCGACCACTCCCCGCGTAGACCACAGCTTCCTCGTCGCCACCGAGCTCGAACGCGTCGTGGATCGCGCGGACGGCGTCGTCGAGCTGCGCGTCGCGGATCAGCACCGAGATCCGGATTTCCGAGGTGTTGATGATTTCGATGTTGACGCCGGCGTTGGCCAGCGCTTCGCAGAACGTCGCCGTGACACCCGGGTGCGAGCGCATCCCGGCGCCGACCAGCGAGACCTTGCCGACGTGGTCGTCGTAGAGCACCGACTCGAAGCCGATCTCCGCCTTGACCTTCTCCAGTTCCTTGACCGCCTTGGCGCCGTTGGCCTTCGACAGCGTGAAGGTGATGTCGGTGCGGCCGGACACCGTGCTGGACACGTTCTGCAGCACCATGTCGATGTCGATTTCGGCGTCGGCGATCACGCGGAAGATCCGGGCCGCGGCACCGGCGTGGTCCGGCACCCCGGTGACCGTGATCTTCGCTTCGGAGCGGTCGTGCGCCACGCCGGTGATCAGGGCTTGTTCCACGGGGATCTCCTCGATAGAACCGGTCACCGTCGTGCCCGGCTTGTCACTGTAGGAAGAGCGCACTCGGATCGGGACGCCGTAGCGGCGCGCGTACTCGACCGAACGCAGGTGCAGGATCTTCGACCCGCTCGCGGCGAGCTCGAGCATCTCCTCGTACGGGATGGTGTCGAGCTTGCGCGCGTCCGGCACGATCCGCGGGTCGGCGGAGTACACACCGTCCACATCGGAGTAGATCTCGCAGACGTCGGCGTTCAGCGCGGCGGCCAGCGCGACGGCGGTGGTGTCCGAGCCGCCGCGGCCCAGCGTGGTGATGTCCTTGGTGTCCTGCGCGACGCCCTGGAAGCCCGCCACCAGCGCGACGTAACCCTGCTCGAGGGCCTCGGTGACGCGGCTCGGCGTGACGTCGATGATGCGCGCGTTGCCGTGCACGGACGTCGTGACGACGCCGGCCTGCGACCCGGTGAACGACCACGCCTCCGCGCCCTGGGCCGAGATGGCCATCGCGACCAGCGAGTTCGAGATGCGCTCACCGGCGGTGAGCAGCATGTCCATCTCCCGCTCCGGCGGTGCCGGGTTGACCTGCTGCGCCAGGTCGAGCAGCTCGTCGGTGGTGTCACCCATCGCCGAGCAGACCACGACGACGTCGTTGCCGGCCTTCTTGGTGGCGACGATCCGTTCCGCGACGCGCTTGATCCGGTCGGCACTTTCCAGCGACGATCCGCCGTACTTCTGGACCACGAGGGCCACGCCCGAACCTCCTAGACGGGCCGGGTCTGCTCCCTGGTGGGCACCGAGGAGCCCCCGCGTCCCATATTTGAGAAGGAGCCTACCGGGGCTCCAGCGGCCCGCCACCCTCTTGACGTGGGGCGGGGCCCGTGCGCGGACGGTGCGGAAGTAAATCTTCCGTAACACCAACGAAATGCGCGGAGCCCTTCCTCCCGAGTGATGCAGCGCACGCCTGGGTATCGTCAAGATCGTGCGAAAGCCAGCTGTGACGAGCGTCCCGATCGCTGCCCTGATGGCCGAGCGGTGGAGCCCGCGGGCCCTGGACGCGTCTTTTCCGGTCGGCCCGGAGCAGGTGAGGGCGCTGCTGGAGGCGGCCCGCTGGGCCCCGTCGTTCGGCAACACCCAGCCCGCCCGCTACCTGGTGGGGCTCCGCGGGACGCCGTCGTTCGACGCGATCCTGGCGACGCTCAACTCGGGCAACCGGGCGTGGGCGCACCGGGCGAGCCTGCTGCTGATCGGCGTGATGGTGACGACGAACGAGAAGGGTTCGGTGCCGTACGCGGAGTACGGGCTGGGGCTGGCGTCGGAGAACCTCGTGCTGCAGGCGGTGGAGCTGGGCCTGGTCGCGCACCAGATGGCGGGGTTTTCCGCTTCCGACGTGAGCACGTCTTTCGGCCTTCCGGACGACGCGGTGCCGAAGGTGGCGATCGCGGTGGGGAAGCCGGCCGCGCCCGAGGTGCTGGAGGAGGACTGGCGGGTGGAGCGCGAGAAGGCGGAGCGGCAGCGAATCCCGCTGGAGGAATTCGCGTTCACGGACGGGTGGGGCACACCGGCTCTCTAGCTCGGCAAGACGACAGCCCGGTCGCGCACGCGGTCCAGCGCCGTGAAAGGCACCACGGTGCTGACGTCGTCGACGGCGCTCAACCCGCCGACGGTCGTCCTGATGTCGACGATGGCTTCGGCGGTGTCGGCATCGAGGCCGCAAACCGACGCAATTACCTCTGCCGGCGCGTTGTTGAGGTCGACCAGACCGCCGTCGTCGTAGTCCCGCACGAGGTCGGGACGGCCGATCCGGAGGTCACGCGCGATGAGCGGCTCCTCGGCGACGAGCTTCCGGGCTTCGGCGCGGCGCTTCCGCGCGGCCAGCGCGGCGGCGACGGCCGGATCCGGGCCGTCGAGGCGCTCGCCGGGGACGTGGCGCAGGATTTCGCGGCGCAGCTTGGCCTGCTGCACGCAGGCGACCGCGACCACGACGAGGCCGATGATCGCGGCGACCGAGGTGAGCAGGTTGCCCGCGGTGCCGACTGTCTTGCCCGCGGCGTCCTTCGGAGAGAGGGACAGCAGCGTGAACATGACCGCGGCGGCCGCTCCGAAGACGGCGGCGCGTGCGTAGAGCGACTTCCGCCCGAGCCGCACCGCGGCGTGGACGAACGGAACCCACGCGAAGAGCCCCACCGTGGCGATCGTGACGACGAAGTACCAGCGGCTCCCGAGGCGGGCGACCGCGCTCGGCGACGTCGCGACAGGCTGTGAAACGGACATGATCAGCACCCCTTCCGGCGTGCTGATGTCGCCCGGCGGCGACAGTGCGTTACGAGGGTGCGCCGATCGTGATCACCGCGAAATCAGGAAGCGCCGCCCACCCGGCGGATGATCTTCGCCAGCACCCCGGACACCACGAGCCAGAAGATCGCCGCGATGCCGTAGTTCACCAGGACTCGCAGCTTCGCGTCACTCGGGGTGAACAGGTCGCTGAATCCCAGCGCCAGGCCGTCCGCCCAGGACTTGACGAACGAGACGATGCCGTTGTCCGGGTTGGCCGAGCCGACCGTGAAGATCACGTGGATCACCAGCAGCGCCGCGAAGATCAGCCCCACCCAGCGGACGATCGATGCCACGATCGAGGCGATCCGGCCGCCCGTGGCGCGCCAGTCGACCGGGGCCCGGCGCGAGACCTTGGCCTCCTCCGACGACGACGCCGACGCCGCTGCCGACGACGTCGAAGACGACTCCGTGTGCTCACCCATGCTCGAAGTTTCGCACGGGCACCGTCCGATTGCTACCCACAGGTAACCCCCAGGAGAAGACGCCCGGCTTTCCCCGTGCGGTGTTCCCTGGTTATGGTGGAGTCGTGGCGCGTGCTCTCCTGCTTCGCTGCCGCGACGGGGCCTGACCGGACCGGCTCCCCGTCGCGGGGCTTCGTGGTGCCGGTCGCACCCGTCTAGCTGGAGACACCCTCAAAACCATGAGCAAGATCCGCAAGCCTTCGCGTCCCGCGCCCGCTGACCAGCCCGCTTGGAACACCCAGCGCGGCACGTCCATGCCGGTCCACCGCTACCGCCCCTGGTACGACCTCGTCGAGAACATCGACCTGCCCGACCGCACCTGGCCCACGAAGCGCATCGACCGCGCGCCGCTGTGGTGCGCCGTCGACCTGCGGGACGGCAACCAGGCCCTGATCGACCCGATGTCGCCCGCGCGCAAGCGGAAGTTCTTCGACCTGCTCGTACGCATGGGTTACAAGGAGATCGAGGTCGGCTTCCCGGCCGCGAGCCAGACCGACTTCGACTTCGTCCGCGAGATCATCGAAGAGCACGCCATCCCGGACGACGTCAGCATCCAGGTGCTGACCCAGTGCCGTCCCGAGCTGATCGAGCGGACCTTCAAGTCCCTCGAAGGCGCGCCGCGGGCCATCGTCCACATCTACAACTCGACCTCGATCCTGCAGCGCCGCGTGGTCTTCCGCGAAGAGCGCGAGGGCATCAAGAAGATCGCGACGCAGGCCGCGGAAATGGTCGTCGAGCTGGCCGCGAAGCAGCCGGACACCGACTTCCGCTTCCAGTACTCGCCGGAGTCCTACACCGGCACCGAGCTGTCCTACGCGCTCGAGGTGTGCAACGCCGTCACCGAAATCTGGCAGCCGACGCCCGAGAAGCCGGTGATCCTGAACCTGCCGGCGACGGTCGAGATGGCGACGCCGAACGTCTACGCCGACTCGATCGAGTGGATGTCCCGGAACCTGGACCGCCGGGACTCGGTGATCCTGTCGCTGCACCCGCACAACGACCGCGGCACCGGGATCGCCGCCGCCGAGCTGGGCTACCAGGCCGGCGCCGACCGCATCGAAGGCTGCCTGTTCGGCAACGGCGAGCGCACCGGCAACGTCGACCTGGTCGCGCTGGGCATGAACCTCTACAGCCAGGGCATCGACCCGCAGATCGACTTCTCCGACATGGACGAGATCAAGCGGACCGTCGAGTACTGCAACCAGCTGCCCGTGCCCGAGCGCTCGCCGTGGGGCGGCGACCTGGTGTTCACCGCCTTCTCCGGCAGCCACCAGGACGCGATCAACAAGGGCCTCGACGCGCTGAAGGACGCCGCCGACAAGCAGGGCGTGCCGCTGGACGAGTACCCGTGGGAGGTCCCGTACCTGCCGATCGACCCGAAGGACGTCGGCCGCACGTACGAGGCCGTCATCCGCGTGAACTCGCAGTCCGGCAAGGGCGGCGTCGCCTACATCATGAAGGCCGAGCACCAGCTCGACCTGCCGCGGCGCCTGCAGATCGAGTTCTCGAAGGTCATCCAGCGCTACACCGACACCGAGGGCGGCGAGGTCGACCCGGCCACGATGTACAACGCCTTCTCGGCCGAGTACCTCGAGCTGAAGACGCCGCTGGAGCTGGTCCGCCAGCACGTCCAGGACAACGGGGACGGCGAGTACGACATCACCGCGACCGTCCGCGTCGAAGGCGACGAGCACGAGGTCACCGGCCGCGGCAACGGCCCGATCGCGGCGTTCTTCGACGCGCTGTCGACCGTCGGCTTCGACCTGCGCCTGCTGGACTACTCCGAGCACACGCTCTCGCCGGGCGACGACGCGCGCGCCGCGTCGTACATCGAGTGCGCGATCTCGGACCGGGTGTTCTGGGGCATCGGCATCGACCCGTCGATCGTCACGGCGTCGCTGCGCGCGGTCGTCTCGGCGGTGAACCGCGCCAACCGCTGAACCTGTGGGCCGCCTGTCGGGTTGCTGTGAGTCCTCCGTGATCCGGAGTTTTCCGCGCCCGGCAGGCGGTTAATGGAGGTGTGGACGCGACTACGGCCGGACTGCTGGTGCTGTTCGTCGTCGCGCTCGTGCCCCTGCTGCCCACGGAGGTGACGATCCTCGGCATGGGCGTCGCGGCGGCACAGGGCGGGACGTCGCTGGCACTGGTGATCGCCGTGGCCTCGGCCGGGTGCCTGGCCTCCGACCAGGCGCTCTACGCCCTCGGCCGGTTCGGTGGCCGGGCGGCGCTGAACCGGCTGAGCCGGCGGAAGAAGATCGCCGCCGGCATCGGCTGGCTCGACGGACGGCTGCAGCGCCACCCCCGGCCGGTGCTGGTGGTCGCCCGCTGGCTGCCGTCCGGCGGGACGGTCGGCGCCCTGCTCGCCGGCTCGCTCCGCTGGCCGATGGCGGAGTTCTTCACCGCGTCAGCCGTCGGCGTCACGCTCTGGACGTCTTACGTGGCCTTCCTGGGCTACGCGGGCGGCCAGATCATCACCGAACCCGGGATCAGCATGCTGGTCTCCCTGGGCGTGGCGCTGGTCCTGGGTTCGGTGATCACCTACGGCGTGAAGCGTGGCGCTAAAGCGATTTGAGCGCTTCGAGAATGTCCGCGGGTTCGGTGCGCGTGACGAAGTCCGGGTGGACGTCGACGAACCGGAGCACGCGGTCCCGGTCGACCACGAGCACCGCCGGGTGGACCAGTTCCCAGGTGCCGTTCACCTTTTCGAGGTCCGTGCCGAGCGTCTGCATGGCTTCGCGCACGGGCGCCGACACCGGGTAGCTCAGCCCGAGCCCCCGCGCGACCGTGCTGCCGGCGTCCGAGAGCACGGGGAACTCCAGGTCTTCCACCGGCAGCGAGCCGTCCGGGCGCTGCGGGCTGATCGCGGCCAGCGTTGCGCCGTACTTGCCCAGCTCAGGGACGACTTCCTGCTGGTAAGTGCGCAGGGTCAAGTTGCAGTACGGGCACCACTGGCCGCGGTAGAACACGAGCACCGCCGGCCCCTGGGCGACCAGCTCCGCCAGCTTCGTCGGCGTCCCGTCGGCGCCGGGCAGCTCGAAGTCCTCGATCTTGGCGCCCACCTCGGCGAACTTCGCTCCGGCGGCACGGCGCCGATCCGCGTCGAGGACCTCGGCGATTTCCGGCGGCAGGGCGGCCCGGAGCTGGTCGTTCAGCCCGGTCAGGGCGGTTTCGAGCGTCATATGATTCCCCCAAGCTTCTTGTACTAATCGGTACAGTGCACTCGACTGTACTATTCAGTACATGGAGACGCAAGCGGCCGCCTCGACCCCGCGCGGCAAACGGACGCGCGACGCGATCGTCGACGCCGCGGCCCAGCTGATGTACGTGGACGGCGTCGCGGGCACGAGCGTCGACAAGGTGCTGGCCGCGAGCGGGGCCGGGAAATCGCAGATGTACCACTACTTCAAGAACAAGGACCAGCTGGTCGAGGCCGTGATCGACCGGTACCTCGAGCAGATCCTGGCCAACCAGCCCGCGATCTTCGAACTGACGTCCTGGGCGGACTTCGAGACGTGGACCGAGCAGCTGCTCGACGTCCAGCGGCGCGCGGGCGGCCCGATCGCCTGCCCGCTGGGCAACCTCGCCGGCGAGGTCGGCGACAACCCGAAGCTCGCGCCGCTGGTGGACCAGGCCTACCGGACGTGGGAGTCCCACCTGGTACGTGGGCTGACCACGTTGCGGGACAAGGGAGAGCTGCGTCCCGACGCCGACCCGGCGCGGCTGGCGCAGGCGGCGATGACGTCCGTCCAAGGTGGACTGCTGCTGGCCCACCTCCGGCAGGACATCACGGCCCTGGAGGACGCGCTGGGCATCGCGCTGGCCTACCTCCGCGGTCACGCCGTGAGCTGAGCGACCTCCGCGCGCAGTTCGTCGATCACCTTCGCCACGGCGGGGCGTTGCAGCGCGCCGGTGCGGCAGACCGCCTCCACCAGCCGCGCCGCGCGGATCCCGGCCAGCGGCCGCGCGACCAAGCCGCGCC
This sequence comes from Amycolatopsis sp. NPDC051106, assembly GCF_040682775.1. Lineage (NCBI taxonomy): Bacteria > Bacillati > Actinomycetota > Actinomycetes > Pseudonocardiales > Pseudonocardiaceae > Amycolatopsis > Amycolatopsis sp. NPDC051106. Next base: position 154,448 of record NZ_JBFBBQ010000004.1, read on the forward strand.
CGCGCCCGGCGTCCATCGTGTACCGCGGCAGCAGCGCGATCCCGTGGCCGGCCGCCACCAGCCGCTCGGTGATCCGGAAGTCGTTGATCCGCTGCACCACCACCGGCCGCACGCCGGTGCGGATGGTCAGCGAGCGCAGCACGTCATCCACCGGGAAGCCGAAGTCGACGCTGATCCAGCGTTCGTCGGCCAGGTCCGCCAGTTCGACGCGGCGCCGGCTCGCCAGCCGGTGCCCGGCCGGGAGCGCGACGTCGAGCGGTTCGCGCAGCAGCGGCACGACGTCGAGGCGGCCGGCGTCGAACTCCGGCGCGTGCTCGTCCCGGTGCGCGACGACGATGTCGTAGTCCGCGACCAGGCCGGGCACCTCGGACGGCGTCATGTCGACGTCGCGGACGTCGACCTCCAGCCCCTCGTACCCGGCGACGCGGGTCAGCAAGCCGGGCAGCAGCATCAGCCCGGCCGACTGGAAGATCGCGATCCGCACGCGCCCGCGCGGCGCGCTGCGGTAGGTGTCCAGTTCGGACTCGGCGCGATCGAGCGCGGCCAGCACCTCGTCGGCGCGGGCGACCAGCGCGCGGCCCGCGTCGGTCAGCCGCAGTCCCCGCCCGGCCGGCTCGGTGAGTGGCAGGCCGACCTCGCCCTGCAGGGCCCGCAGCTGCTGCGAAACCGCGGACGGCGTGCAGTGCAGCGCCCGGGCCGCGGCCGTCACGCTCCCGCGGTCGGCGAACTCCCGCAGCGTGCGCAACCGGCCCAGATCCACGGACCCAGCATATGTGAAGTCCGGCTACAAGGTCCGTGCAGATAATATCGCTGGTCCTTCACGATGGCCGTTGACAGAGTGGAGGCATGCCCACCCGTGACCGCCTGCTCGCCGTGCTCGTCGCCGTCCTCTGGGGCCTGAACTTCCTCGCCATCCACGCCACGCTCGGTCAGTTCCCGCCGGTCTTCGCGGGTGCGCTGCGGTTCGCCGTGATCGCCGTGCCGACGATCCTGTTCGTCCCGTGGCCGAAGGTGAAGGTGCGGCACCTGCTCGGCTACGGCCTCGGCTTCGGCACCGGGCAGTTCGCGTTCCTGTTCATCGCGATGGACACCGGGATGCCGACCGGGCTCGCGTCGCTGGTGCTGCAGGCGTCGGCGCCGTTCACCGTGCTGCTCGGCGCCGTCTTCCTGCGCGAGCGCGTCACGCCGCACCAGCTGGCCGGGATCGCGCTGGCCGTCGCCGGGATGATCGCGATCGCGTGGCAGCAGTCCGGGCACGCGGCCCTGCTGCCGATGCTCCTGACGCTGCTGGCCGCGCTGAGCTGGGCGTTCGGCAACCTGAGCACGCGCAAGGCCGAGCCGGACAACCCGCTGCACTTCACGCTGTGGATGTCCGTGGTGCCGCCGCTGCCGATGTTCGCGCTTTCCCTGGTCATGGAGGGGCCGGCCGCGCAGTGGCGCTCGCTGACGACGCTCGGGACACCGACCGGATTGACGGCGCTGGGTGGCCTGACCTACGTCGTGCTGATCGGCACCGTCGTCGGGTCGGGTGTGTGGACGACGCTGATGCGGCGCAACCCGGCGAGCGTCGTCTCGCCGTTCTCGCTGCTCGTGCCGGTGGTCGGGCTGACGGCGTCGTTCCTGCTGCTCGGCGAGCGGCCGACCTGGCTGGAGGTCGGCGCCGCCGTCGTCGTGATCGGTGGGGTGCTGCTCGGGTCGCTGCGGCCGGCGCGGAAACCGGAGCTCGTCGCGGTCTAGACCGTCGGCTCGTTGACCGGCTTCTCCTCGACGGTGGCCGTCTCGGCGTCGTCGTGCTTGCGGCCGAGCCGCTTCTTCATGACGAAGAAGACGACGACGCCGATCACGACCGCCGCGACCAGGCCGAACTTGGAGAACCGGCCGAGCCACTCTTCGGCGACCACGCCGAGGTAGTAGACGGCCGCGGTCGTGCCGCCCGCCCACACGATGCCGCCGGCCGCGTTCGCCAGCAGGAACTTCGGGTAGTGCATGCGCAGCGAACCCGCGAGCGGGCCGGCGAGGATGCGCAGGAACGCGATGAAGCGGCCGAGGAAGACGGCCCACACCCCGCGTTTGTTGAAGATCCGTTCGGCGTTGGCGAGGTGCGTCGGGCCGAAATGCTTCGGGAATTTCCGGCCGGCCCAGGCGAACAGCCGTTGACCACCGGTCTTTCCGATGAAGTACCCGATGCTGTCGCCGATGATGGCGCCGGCGCTGGCCAGGACGCCGATCCACAGCGGGTTCAGGTTGCTGTGCTGCGAGGCCAGCAAAGCCGCGCTGACCAGCACGATCTCGCCGGGCAGCGGAATGCCGAGGCTTTCGATCATGATCACCGCGCCGACGATCAGGTACACCGAGAGCGGCGGGATCGCCTCCAGCCATTGGTCGATGTGCACTGCCCGTACCCCCTGCGCGTTCGGAAATCTGCTTTCCGCAGGGTACCGGGGGAAGTGCGCCGGGCGCGGCCTACTCAGGTATTGCCAGGGGTACGACTTGAGTCGGGGTCAGTCGAGTGTCGCGAGGGCGGGACCGACCGGAAAATCTCCGGAAACGACGTCGAAGCCGCGGTTCTCGGTGAGCGGTTCGCCGAGGACCCCGACGAGCACGGCGGCGACGTCCTGCCGGGTGATCCGCCCGGGTTCGAGGTGGCCGGCGACCTTGACGCGGCCGGTGGCGGGGCCGTCGGTGAGCGTCCCGGGCCGGACGATGGTCCAGGTCAGCGCGGACTTCTGCAGGACGCTGTCGGACACCTGCTTGGCGAGCAGGATCGACCGCACGAGCCGGTCGCCCTGATCGGGTGAATCGGCGAACTGGGCGGAGAGCTGGATGAAGCGCGGCACCCCGGCGACTTCGGCGGCCCGGATGGCGGCGATGGCCCCGTCCCGGTCGACGAGGTTCACCGACTCGGGTTCCGGATCGGGCGCACCGATGGTGGTGATGACGACATCGGAGTCCTTGAGGGCTTCGACGAGCTCATCCCGATCGGCGGTGACATCGGCGACGACGGGTTTCGCGGGTTCGTCCCGGAGGACTTCGGCCCGCTGCCGGCTCCGCAGGCCGGCGCGCACTTGGTGACCTCTCGCGGCGAGCAGGCGGACCACGTGGATCCCGGTTCGCCCTGACGCCCCCAGCACGGTGACCTGCATGAGGTGATCCTCCCGCAGGTGGGGCCGGTTTGCGCGGTGCCGGAGTTGTCCACAGGGTTCACCCCCATGTGGACAACTCTCAGCCGGGCTTCAGATCCGCAGCCCGCGACTGCAGGTAAGCCTGCTCCGGCAGACTCAACGTCCGCCCGGCGGCGGCCAAGTACGCCTCCCGCGCCCCGGCCACATCGCCCGACAACTCCAGCAAGTGCGCCCGCACCGCGTCCACCCGGTGGTGCTCCTTCAACTCCGCGCCCGACAAGTCCGACAACTCGGCCAACCCCGCCTCCGCCCCGTGGACCTGCGCAAAAGCCACCACCCGGTTCAACGTCACCATCGGCCCCGGCGCCACCACCCGCAGCAGGTCGTACAGCGTGAGGATCTGGGCCCAATCCGTCTCGGCGGCCGTCGGGGCCTCGGCGTGGACCGCCGCTATCGCCGCCTGGACCTGGTACGGCCCCACCGGGGAAGTCGACAGCGCGCCGGTGATCAGTGAGATGCCCTCCTCGATGAAGGGGCGGTTCCAGCGCGTGCGGTCCTGGTCCGCCAGCGGGACCAGCGCGCCCGACGGGGAGACGCGGGCCGGGCGGCGGGCGTCCGTCAGGAGCATCAACGCCAGCAGGCCCGTCACCTCGCCGTCGTCCGGGAGCTCCGCGCTCAACCGGCGGACCAGGCGGATCGCCTCCGTCGTCAGCTCGACGCGGTTCAGCTCGTCGCCCGAACTCGCCGTGTGGCCCTCCGTGTAGATCAGGTACAGCACCTGCAGCACCGCCGCCAGCCGCTCCGGACCACCGTCTCGGGTGAGGCGCGAGCCGCGGAGTTTCTGCTTCGCGCGGCTGATCCGCTGGCCGATCGTGGCCTCGGGGACGAGGAACGCCCGGGCGATCTCTGCCGTCGTCAGGCCGCCGACCGCGCGCAGCGTCAACGCCACCTGTGAATCCCGCGAAAGCGACGGGTGGCAGCACAACAGCAGCAACGTCAGCGTGTCGTCCACCGCGACCGGCGAAGGGTCCGTCGGCTCGGCCAGCGCCACCGCTTCTTCACGCCGCTGCCGGGCCGTCTCGCTGCGCCACTGCTCGATGCGCCGCCGGGACGCCGTCGTGATCAGCCAGCCCTTCGGGTGATCCGGGATCCCCGAAGCCGGCCACTGCTGCGACGCCGCCAGCAGCGCCTCCTGGACGGCGTCCTCGCAGGCCTCGAAATCGCCGTAACGCCGGACCACCGCCGCGAGGACCTCGGGCGCGAGCGTGCGCAGCAGGTCGAGGATCACCGCAGCCCCATCACCGGCCGCACCTCGACCACCGCGAACGCGGCTTCGGGGATCCGCGCCGCGATCTCGATCGCGCGTTCGCGGCTTTCGCAGTCGAGCAGGTAGAAGCCGGCGAGGAACTCCTTGGCCTCGGCGAACGGCCCGTCGGTCGTCGTCGTGCCGTGCTCGCCCACGCTGACCTGCGTGGTGAGCTCGGGGAACGCGAGACGCTCCGAGACGATGCGCTCGCCCGACGCGTCGAGGTCGTCGCTGAGCTGCTGGTAGTAGGCGAGCCCGGCGGCCCGCTGCTCGGCGCTCATCCCCTCCCAAGCCGCCCGGGACTCGGGGTTGCCGTAGATCAGGACCACGTATTTCACGAGAGTCTCCCGGGTCGATGTCGAAATCCGCGTGGCGGCGCCTACGTCCCCTCCGACAGGCAACCACACCCAGGAGGATGGCATGACCGAGCAGGACGACAAGCGGATTCGCGAACTGGTGGCCGCCCGCGCGACGGCGATGACCGAGCGTGACGCCGAAGCGCTCGCCGCGCAAAGCGCGAAGGACCTTCGCGCGTTCACCCTGGCCCCGCCGCTCGTGCACCACGGCGAAGACGTCGAGGCCCGCAAGGCCTGGTTCGCGGGCTTCGACGGCCCGATCGAGTACGAAGTCCGCGACCTCGAGGTCACGGTCGGTGGCGACGTCGCCTTCAGCCACGCCCTCAACCGGCTCTCGACGACGCCGAAGGGCATGCCGCAGCCGTTCGAGCTGTGGTTCCGCTCGACCCTCGGCTTCCGCAAGCAGGACGGCGAGTGGCGGATCACCCACGTGCACGACTCGACGCCGTTCTACATGGACGCCACGATGAGTGCCGCGCTCGACCTCAAGCCGTGAAAAAGGGTGACCGGCCGGGACGAATCCCGGCCGGTCACCCGGAAGAGAACCTCAAAGGATCTCGGCGGACGTTCCGACGTCCGGCGGGCCCAGGTCGGGGTTCAGCGCCCCGGTGAGCTCGACCAGCTCCGCCTTCACCTCGTGCGGCTGGATGCGCCCGTCGCGGATGTCCTCGGCGTAGTGGCACGCCACCCGGTGACCGCCGCCGATCTCGCGCAGCTGCGGGCGGTCGGTGTCGCACAGGCTCGCCTGCTTCCACGGGCAGCGCGTGTGGAAGCGGCAGCCCGACGGCGGGTTCGCCGGCGAAGGCAGGTCACCGGCGAGCAGGATCTGCTCGCGGGTGTCCTCCACCTGCGGGTCCGGCACCGGGATCGCCGACAGCAACGCCCGCGTGTACGGGTGCAGCGGTTCCCGGTACAGCGAGTCCGCGTCGGTCTCCTCGACCAGCGCGCCGAGGTACATCACGCCGATGCGGTCGGAGATGTGCCGCACCACCGCGAGGTCGTGCGCGATCACGACGTAGGTCAGGCCGAGCTGGTCCTGCAGGTCCTCCAGCAGGTTCACCACCTGGGCCTGCACCGAAACGTCCAAGGCGGACACCGGCTCGTCGGCGACGATCAGGTCCGGCTCCACCGCCAGCGCCCGCGCGATGCCGATGCGCTGGCGCTGCCCGCCCGAGAACTCGTGCGGGTACTTCCGCAGCGACGTCTCCGGCAGGCCGACCGCGGACAGCAGCTGCCGCAGCCGCCGCTGGGTGGCTTCCTTGTCCTTGTCGAGGCCGTGCGCGTGCATGCCCTCGAGCAGGATCGACTCCACCGACTGCCGCGGGTCCAAACTGGACAGCGGGTCCTGGAAGATCATCTGCATCCGGCGCCGGGCCTTCCGCAGTTCCTCACCCTTCAGCTTGGCGACGTCGGTGCCGTCGAAGACCACCGAACCGGCGGTCGGCTCGCTGAGCCGCAGGATCGCCCGGCCCAGCGTGGACTTGCCGCACCCGGACTCGCCCACCAGGCCGTAGGTTTCGCCGCGGCGGATGGACAGGTCGACACCGTCGACCGCGTAGACGTGGCCGACCGTCCGGTCGAACACGACCCCGCTCTTGATCGGGAAGTGCACCTTGAGGTCGCTGACCTCGAGCAGCACGTCACCAGCAGGACGGGTCATCGGGCTCCTCCTCCCGCCGCGACCGCCGGCCGCACGGGGTTGTGACAGCGCAGCAGGCCGCCCTGGTCGGGCGCCAGCTGCGGCTGGACCTCGCGGCAGACCGGCAGCGCGTTCGGGCAGCGCGGTGCGAAGGCGCACCCGTGGTCCCACGGGATGTTGTCGGACACCGAACCGCGGATGGGCACCAGCTTTTCGCCGCGGCCCGCGTCGAGCCGCGGGATCGAGGCCAGCAGGCCGTGCGTGTACGGGTGCCGCGGCTCGGCGAACAGCTGGTGCCGCTGCGCCCGCTCCACGATCTTGCCGCCGTAGAGCACGTTGACCTCGTCGCACAGCCCGGCGACCACACCGAGGTCGTGCGTGATCATGATCAGCGCGGTACCGGTGTCCTGCACCAGTTCCCGCAGCAGGGCGAGGATCTGCGCCTGGATGGTGACGTCCAGGGCGGTGGTCGGCTCGTCCGCGATGAGCAGCCGCGGCCGGCACGCCAGCGCGATCGCGATCAGCGCGCGCTGCCGCATCCCGCCGGAAAGCTGGTGCGGGTACTCGGAAAGCCGGCGCGACGGGTCCGGGATGCCGACCTTGTCGAGCAGGTCCGTCGCTTCGACCGTCGCCGCCTTGCGGGACATCCCGCGGTGGCGCTCCAGCACCTCGGTGATCTGCAGCCCGATCGGGATGACCGGGTTCAGCGAGGACAGCGGGTCCTGGAACACCATGCCGAGGTCGCGGCCGCGGCGGTCGCGCATGTCCTTGTCGGACAGCTTGAGCAGGTCGGTGCCTTCGAAGCGCACCGAACCGCTGACCTTGTTGCCGCGCCGGGCCAGCAGCCGCATGATCGCCAGCGACGTCACGGACTTGCCGCAGCCGGACTCGCCGACCAGGCCGACGGTCTGGCCCGGTTCGACGTCGAAACTGACGCCGTCCACCGCGGTGAACGGCCGCTCGCCACGGCGGACGAAGTCGACCTTCAGGTCACGGACTTCAAGGAGTGCCATGGTTTCTCACCGCCTGTTCTTCGGGTCGAGGGCTTCACGCAGGGACTCGCCGAGCAGCGTGAACCCGAGCGCCACGATGATGATCGCGATCGCCGGGTAGTACGCGAGCTCCGGGCGGACGTCGAGGAACTGGTGCGAGGCCTTGCCCAGCATCAGCCCCCACTCCGCACGCGACGGGTCCGGGTCGCCCAGACCGAGGAACGACAGCGCCGCGGCCTCCAGGATCGAAGTGGCCAGCGTGAGGGTCGCCTGCACGATGACCGGGCCGAGCGAGTTCGGCAGCATGTGCCGGAACACGATCGCCCCGCGCTTGACCCCGAGCGACGTCGCCGCCAGCACATGGTCGGCGTCCCGCTGCGACAGCATCGAACCGCGCAGCAGCCGGGCGAAGATCGGCACGCCGATCATCGACACGGCCAGGATGACCGTCCACTGGCTCGGCTTCGCGAACAGCGCCGCGATCGAAATGGCCAGCAGCAGCGACGGGAACGCCAGCATGACGTCGACCAGTCGCATGAGGACGGTGTCGACCCAGCCGCCGAACGCGCCCGCGAGACCACCGATGATCACGCCGATGATCACGCCGACGATCGTGGCGAGCACCCCGACGATCAGCGTCTGCTGCGCGCCGGCGATCAGCCGCGACAGGAAGTCGCGGCCGAAGTCGTCCACGCCGAGCGGGAACCCGGACTGGGCGCCCGGGATGAAGTTCGGCCGGATCTGGTCGCCGAGGTACTGGACGTCGGGGTCCTTCGGCTCCAGTAGGGGCGCGAAGATCGCGACGATGAGGAACACGCCGGTGATGACGCCACCGGTGATCGCGACCGGGCTGCGCAGCATCCGGCGGAGCGCGTCCGCGCCGAGGCTGCGCCCGCTCGCCGCGGCGAGCTTGTCGATCGGTTCCTTCTTCTTGTTGAGCAGAGTGTTCATCGCACACGCACCCTCGGGTCGATGATCCCGTACGAGATGTCGACCAGCATGTTCACCAGGACGTAGACCACGGCACCGAACAGCAGGAGTGCCTGCAGCCGGGGGTAGTCACGCCGTTCGATCCCTTCGGCCAGCAGGAAGCCGAGGCCGCGGAAGTTGAACACCCGCTCGGTCAGCACGGCGCCGCCGAGGAGCGCGCCGGTCTGCAGGCCGATGGTCGTGACCACCGGCAGCAGGCCGTTGCGCAGGACGTGCCGGGTGCGCACCACCTGCTGGGTCAGGCCCTTGGAGTTGGCCGTGCGGATGAAGTCCTCGTTGAGGACGTCCAGCACCGACGCGCGGGTGATCCGGGTGATCACCGCGAGCGGGATGGTGGCGAGGGCGAACGCGGGCAGGATCAGGTGCTTGATCGCGTCCCAGACGGCGTCCCACTCGCTCGTCATGATGCCGTCGAGGATGGCGAAGTTTGTGATCGCCGTGGCGTCGAGCCCCGCGGCCTGACGGCCTTGGGACGGCAGGCCCAGCGGCGCGGCCAGGAGGTCCTGCATCATGTAGCCGAGGAAGAAGACCGGCACCGCGACGCCGATCAGGCTCAGCACGATGACACCGTTGTCAACCGGCCCGCCGCGGTACCGCGCGGACAGGTAGCCGGCCGGGATGCCGATGACGATCGCGATGATCATCGCGGAAAGACCGAGCTCGATGGTCGCCGGCAGGAAGGTGACGATCTCGCCCATCACGGGCTGGGTCGACACCAGGGAGTTGCCGAAGTCGCCGGTGAGCGCCCGGCCGAGGAATCCGAAGTACTGCACGAAGATCGGCTGGTCGAGGCCGAGCACGTGGTTGAGGTTGGCGATCTTCTCCGGCGTCGCCTTGTCGCCCAGGAGGGCGGCGGCGGGACCACCGGGCAGGGACCGGAGCCAGGCGAAGACCAGGATGGACAGGATGAAGAGCGTCGGGATCGCTTGTAGCAGCCGACGCACGAGGAAACGGAGCACTTGCAGTCCTTTGTTGCCAGCCCGGGATCAGGCGCAGGGGGTGGGTGCGGTAGCACCCACCCCCTGCCTTTGGCTGAAATCCTTCGTCAGCTCACGGTCACGGTGTTGAAGCGCTCGTCGGTGAGCGGGCTCGCCACCAGACCCTTCACCTTCGGGCCGACCACGATGGCCGGGGTCGGGTACGCGATCGGGATGGCGGGGAGGAAGTCCATGATCTTCTTGTTGACTTCCTGGTACGCCTTCGCGTGGGCGTCACCGGCGGGCGAAGCGTCCGCCGCGCTCAGAGCCGCGAAGAGCTCCGGGTTGTTGAACCCGAACTCCTTCTTCTCGCGGCCGAAGAACGTGCCGACGAAGTTGCCCGCGTCGTTGTAGTCACCGGTCCAGCCGAGCAGGTGGAGGTCCTGCTTGCCGGCCTTCTGCACGTCGTCCTTGTAGCCACCGTTCCACGGCTCGGCGTGGGCCTCGATCGTGACACCGATCTTCTTGAGGTCCTCGGAGATCGCCGTGAAGGTGTCCGCCGGGTTCGGCATGTACGGCCGGCTGACCTCGGTCGGGTAGTAGAACTTCAGCGTGAGGTTCTCCGCGCCGGCTTCCTTGAGCAGGCTCTTCGCCTTGTTCACGTCGTACGGGTACTTCGTGACGTCGTCGGTGTAGCCCGAGATGACCTTCGGGACGAACTCGGTCGCGACCTCGGAACCCTCGGCCAGCTTCGACTTCACGAACTGCTCGCGGTTGATGCCGTAGGCCAGCGCCTGGCGGACCTTGACGTCCTTGAGCTTCGGGTTGTTGGCCTGGTTGATGCCCAGGTACAGCACGTTGAACGACGGGCGGATGAGCACCTGCTCGCCGTCGTTGCGCAGCAGGCCGTAGTCCGCGGGGCTCGGGTAGTCGTAGCCGTTGATGTCGCCGGCCTTGAGCGCCTGCTTGCGGGCGTTCTCGTCCGGGATCACCTTGAAGATCAGCTTGTCGAGCTTTGCGGGCGACGGGCTGGTGTCGTTGCGCACCAGGGTGATCTCACCCTTGGCCTGGTCCCAGCTCTCGAACTTGAACGGGCCGGTGCCGACCGGGTGCTTGTTCGCGTACTCGCTGTAGGTGAACGAGTCGCCGCTCTGGGTGACCTGGTCCGCGTTGTACTGCTTGAGGGCGGTCGGGCTCTCGATGGAGAACGACGGCAGCGTGAACGCCGCCGGGAACGCGCCCTTGGCCTTGTTCAGGTTGAGGACCGCGGTCGTCGGGTCCTTCGCCTCGCAGCTCTTGTAGACCGGGTCGCCGCTCGCGTCGCCCTCGTTCTTGGCGAAGCCCTCGAAGACGTCGCCGTAGTAGATCATCTGGCTCTGGGCGGCGGCGCCCTTCATGTTGTACCAGCGGTCGAAGTTGAAGCAGACCGCCGTGGCGTCCATCGGGGTGCCGTCGGAGAACTTCACGCCGGACTTGAGCGAGAACGTCCAGGTCTTGCCCTCGTTGCTCGACTCCCACTTCTCGGCGAGAGAAGGCTCGAGGTCGGCGGTGCCCGGCTTGTTCTGGATCAGCGTGTCGTAGATCTGCCGCGTGATCCGGAAGGTCTCGCCCTCGTCGTTGAACGTGGGGTCGAACATCTTCGGGTTACCGGCCGCACCGAAGATCATCGTGCCTCCGGTACCACCCCCGGCGCCCTCATCACGCTTGGATTCCGCACAGGCGGACAGCGAAACCGCGAGCGCGCCGGCGAGCCCGATCAGGGCCACGCGGCGTGTTCGGGTCAGCCGCAATTGCTGCATCTGGCACCCCTTGGGAGATGTTCGGGTTCAAAGTCACCGTCCGGTCGGTCAGGAACTCGACGGACGATCGGTGTGCTCGCCGACACTAGCGGGAACTCGCCCCAGGCTTAAGTACGTGAGGTTACGATCGCGCTACGTGGGCGTCGATTTGACCGCAATGTGTCCGTAAATCACGACAGACTGTGACCATTTGCGGCCGACCACTCCGCCTGGTGGCGGATCCCTAACTCAGATGGCGGTACCAACGTTAGCCCGGTCGTGTTGGCCGGGGTGACTTGTCTTGATCGATCCATAGTGGTCTGTTCACGCACCGTGACGGCTCGGTTCCGACGAAAGTCGGGTATCGGCGGCCGCGGCGGTGCCGTCGACGGCGAACCAGCCGCGCTCGAACCGTTGCCAGCGGCCCAGTTCGGCCCGTGCGGCCTCGCCGTCGCGCGCCACTGCCCTGGCCAGCCGCGCGCTCTCCGAACCGCCGGAGAGCCAGCAGAGGTGCGAAAGCAGGGGTCTTACCGAAGTGCGGCCGCACGAGACGCCTTCCAGCACCAGGACTTCCGGCACGGGCACCCGGACGAGCTCACCCGGGCGGGGTGCCCCACCTGTCCAGTCCATCCGCCGGTAAGCGCCTTCGACGCCGTTCGCGAGGGGTTTCAGGACGCCGTCGACCAGCTGTGGCCACCAGGAAACCGGGTCGTCCCACGTCGCGAAGGCGTCGGTGCTCACCAGCTCGGTCCGGCACCCGCGCGCCCGCAGCCCGGCGGCGATCCGAGCGGCCAGTGTGGACTTCCCGGCGCCCGACGGGCCGTCGACGGCCAGCAGGCGCACCGCCCCCAACCGGGCCGGCGCGGCGAGCAGGGCTTCGATCACCCGGTCACTTGCTGACGCGCTCGACCTCGGGAAGCCCTTTGACGTCGTCGGGCGCGGTGGTCCGCGCCTCCAGCTCGGTGATCCGGGCGGCCAGCTCGCGCTTGGCGTCCTCGAGCTCGCACCGCAGCAGCGCGGTCTCCTCGACCGACGTGCGCACCTCTTCCTCCAGGTGCCCGACCTCGGTGGACAGGTGCAGCGACACCAGGGCCAGCACGACGCCGGCGAGGAGGAAGACGAAGTTCGACGGTGTCTGCACGCCGGTGTGCTTGGCGAGGAACTCGGCCGCCTGCGGCAGCACCGCGAGGACGACGACGCCGGAGGCGACCACGAGCCAGACGCCCGCGTACTTCTCCCGCAGCTTCCGCCGCCGCATCATCTCGAGGACGACGAACAGCACGACGCACGCGACGACGATGCTGAGGATGCGCCAACCGTCCATTGCAGTTCCCCTTACGCCGAGTCGGAGGAGTCGACCGCGGGCCGGCGGCGCACGAGCGCCAGCAGCAGCGCGAGCCCGGCCCGGCTCAGGTAGACGGCCGATTTGACGGGCGAGTGGCTGGGCGTGCCGCCCGCGCGCTCCCGCATGACGACCGGGATCTCCTTGATGGCCAGCTTGGCCCGGATGGCCATCACCAGCGATTCCACGGTGTCCCCGAGGTACTCCGCCGGGTAGTAGCCGGCGAACAGCTTGATCGCGCGCGGCCCCATCGCCTTGAACCCCGACGTGACGTCGGTGAGCTTGGTCTTCGCCAGCCGCGAGAACACGAGCGAAAGCGCGACCATCGCGTACTTGCGCGGCCCGCTCGCCTTGTACGAGCCCTTCCCGGCGAACCGGGAGCCGATCACGATGTCGGCGTCGTCCAGGCCGCGCAGCAGCGCGTCGAGCTCGTCGGGGTCGTGCTGGCCGTCCGCGTCCACCTGCACGACCACGTCGTACCCGCGGGCGGCGGCGTAGCGGAAGCCGGTGCGCATCGCGCCGCCGACACCGAGGTTCACCGCGAGGCGGGCCACTTCGGCCCCGGCCGCGCGGGCGAGCTTGGCGGTGTCGTCGACCGAGCCGTCGTCGACGACCAGCAGGTCACCGCCCGGCAGGGCGCGTTTCACCTGCTCGATGACCGAAGCGACGCTCGCGGACTCGTTCAGCGCGGGCATCACGATGAGCACGCGGCGGCTGGTCACGGAGGTGCTGGACACGCGATCACTCTAGCCTTTCACTACCGGTTACCGGCCCCGGACCCTGGAGCCGCACCAGCCGCGACGACGCCCTGCTGGCCTTCGATCTCGTAGACGGACGCGCCGGGGTTCTGGAAGACGAGCTTGAAGCCGGGCGTGGTGTCGAGGTGGCTCAGGCCGGGCCCGCTGTTGGTGTCCTTCGTGACCTTGCCCTTGCCGACGAAGACGTACCGCACCTTGAGGTCGGTGAGCAGTTCCCGCACGTGCGGGAACTGGTCGATGTCGTCGAGGTAGATGCTGAGGTACCCGGCCGGGGTGTCGAGCTCGGCACCGTAGAAGGTCCATTCGACCGGCTGGACGCCGTCGAGCGCGTACATCCAGACCGAGCCGTCGGCCTTGCCGTTCATCACCCGCTCGCCCGGCGCGACGTGCGCGGCGAGCCAGTCGAACGCCTGGCGCTCGTCGTTGCTGACCGTCGGGCCGCCGCTGTAGTTCTGCTGCAGGCGGGCGGCGTTGCGGCCGATGTACCCACCGCGGCTCAGGCCGCCGATGACGACCACGAGCAGCACGACGCCGACCGTGGTGAGCGTCGCCGGGGAGACGTTCGGCAGCCGGCCGCCCGCCTTGCGCCCGATCCAGCGGGCGGCGGTGTCGGTGAACTCGCCGAACGCGACCGCGCCGGCCAGCGGGACCAGCGCGCCGATCCGCCAGTGGTCGTTGTAGAAGATGCCGGTGAGGGTGTGGATGAGCGGCGTCTCCAGCGACACGGTGGCCGCGAACAGCCCGCCGAACACGACGTAGGCGGCGACCATCCACAGCATCCGGCGGTGCTTCACCAGCAGGAAGATGCCGATCAGGGCGGGCACGCCGATCCACCACTGCGGGAACGCGGCCATCGGCGAGAAGGTGAGGGTCTCCCCGAGCCCGCCGCTGACCGTGGCCTCCGACGCCCAGAACGCGCTCGTCACGCCACCCGCGTTGTACAGCGAAGGCAACGCCAGCGGGAGCCCGCAGACGGCGGCGAGCACGACCGTGGCCCCGAGCGAGGCCCCCGACCGGCGCCAGTCGATCCGCTCGAACCGGAACAGCACGGCGAGCAGGATCAGCAGGAAGTACACGACGACGACGAACGCGACGCTGGTGTGCAGGCCGATCAGGCCGGCGACACCGATGCCGATCGCGACCGGGCCGGCGAGCCCGCGCGGCTCCAGCAGCAGGCGCCCGAGCGCGAGCATCACCGGGATCAGCGCGACGCCGGCGACGTAGGGCCAAAGCGGGCCGCGCCAGAGCGAGTCGTACGGGAAGTTGGTGAACGACGCCGACACCGCCGCGGCCGCGGCGACCGCGAGCGCCGGCATCCGCCACACGTGGCACATCGCCGCGACACCGATCGGCACGCACAGGATCACCGTGAGCGCGCCCATGTTCAGCGTCGGCATCATCGCCAGGCCGGCCTTGTCGAAGACCAGCGCGAGCAGGGCGTGGTAGGTGTCCGGGTAGAAGTAGTTCGTCTGGTCCGGCAGGTTCGCGATGGTGCCGACGGTCGACGGCCGGGCGTCGCCGTGCTCGGCGATCCAGCGGACCAGGTTGGCGTGGAACGGCGCGTCCCAGCCCTGCTGGACCTGGTTCAGGCCGCGGGCGCCGCGCAGGAACGTGACGATGCCGACGAGGCTGCCGGCCAGCACACCGGCCCCGATCAGGAGGTGCTCGCGCAGGGACCGGGCGGGGGGCGCCGCGGCGGCGTCCTTCTCCGCCCAGTCCGGGTGGCGCCGGGCGGTGAAGCGCAGGACGGCGAACGAGAGCCCGAAGCCGGCGACCGAAAGCACGAGCGTCCACAGGGCGACCTCGGGCATCGACCAGCGGATGCCGAGCCCGCCGAGCACCGGCACGCCCAGGCTGACGATGCCGAACGTCAGGATCGGCGCGGCCGCGGCGAGCAGCCAGCCGCGCAGCCGGATCGCGGCGCCGAAGACGAGGCCCGGCAGCCAGAAGGCGAGCACGACCAGAAGTACGTTCATGGTTTTCCGCTGTCCAACCTCACCGGCGATACCCCGCCGACTCCTGTCCCCGGTCCGGCCGGGGTCACCCTACTGGGACGTCCGGGGCGCGCCGCACGTTGCCCGGACGTCGCAAGACGAACATCAACACGACCACGAGACCCAGCGTGGGCCCCCCGGCCAGCCCGGCGACCGCCTTGAGGATCGGGTCGCCCGGCACGAGCAGCAGCGTCGCCGCGGTCGCGACCGCGACCACGGCCCAGGTGACGAGGACCTTGCTCGCCTCCTTGCGGGCCACGAGCACGGCCGTCATCAGCTGCAGCGCGGTGAGCAGCACCGCACCCCACACCATCCACGCCACCCACCAGCCCCGGGCGACGAAGTCCGAGCCGTAGAGCAGCGAAACCAGCCACGGTCCGATCAGCCAGCCGACCAGGGCGCCGACGACACCCAGGGCGACCGTGCCGAGGGCGCCGAGCGCGAGGAGCCGCCGCAGCCGGCGCGTGCCCTCCTCGGTGCCGGAAAGCCGGACGACCGTCGGCACCGCGAGCGCCTGCAGCGGGGAAAGCAGCAGGAGCGGCACCCGGGACACGGTGAGCGTCGCGAAGAGGACGCCGACGTCGGCGTCGGACCCGCCCGGGGCGAGCAGGCTGACCATCGCCGGGTAGCCGGTGATGACGCTGGCGGTCAGCGCGGCGCCGGTCAGCAGGACCAGGATCCGGGCGGTGACCGGCCCCCAGCCGTCGCCGTCGGCGTGCGGGTCGACCAGCCCGGAGACCGGCTTGACGAACAGCAGCCAGGCGAACGAGCCGGTCGCGGCCGCGATCGCGAACGACGTCACGCCGGTGAGGCCGGCGGCGGCGATCCCGAACAGGACGACCACGCGGACGGCGGCCTCGGCGACGACCAGCCCCGAGTACGGCTTGATCCGCTGCTGCCCGACGAGCAGGCCGCGGGCGGCGAACTGGCAGGCGAACGCGACCGCCCCGAAGAGCACGATGACGCCGAGGGCGGTGTTCCCCGCGTACAGCCGGTCCGAAAGCACCGGCACCACCAGGGTGAGCCCGGCCACGACCGCCACGGTCGCGGCCCCGACGGTGAGGGCGCGCAGCGCGGGCTTGCCCGCCTTGCCGCCGTCGAGCGCGGCCACCGCCGACTGGCGGGACAGCTCCTGCTCCAGCGGCGACAGCGCGCTGCCGAGGCCCATCAGGATGCCCCAGAACGACAGGTAGACCTTGCTGTTCTCCGGCCCGAGCCAGCGGGTGGCGACCAGCGTCAGCACGTAGCCGAGCGCGATCGCGACGAGCAGCGAGATGCCGATCTTCCCGGCCGAGCGCCCGGTTTCCTTCGCCAGGCTGCGCCCGTCTGTCTCGTCGGACTCGTGGGTCACCGGTGAGCTCATCGTCCCCGCCGCCGGTGGGCACGCAGCGCCATGACGAGGCCACGGACGGCACCGGCGCCGAAGCCGGCGCCGAAGACCGGGGCCAGCTTCGCGACGGCCTTGGCCTCCGCGTTCGTCGCGCCGAAGCGTGTCACGGCCGCCCCGGCCGCGGCCGACCCGGCGGCCGCGAGCACCACGGCCGTCTTCGGCTTCCGCAGCGCGAGGCCGAGGCCGAGCACGCCGACGCCGAACGCGGCGAACAGGCCGTTGCGGGCCGGGCCCGGCGAGCCGAGGTAGGAGTCCACGAAGGTCGTCCCGCGGAAGTACGCCTGGGCGGCGAACTTCTTGAAGCTCTCGCGCCCGTGGTAGGTCGCGGAGAACTCCGGCGCGAGGTAGATGCGGTGCCGCTCGGCGATCCAGCGCAGGACGCCGGTGTCGTCACTGGCGAAGCGCACGTCGTCGAACAGGGAAACGAAAGCGTCCGAAGCCGACTCGAGAACCGCGCGCGGCGCGGAAAAGAATCCGGTGCCCTTCGGGAACAGGTCGAACTCTTCGATGCCGAAGGACATCAGGCGCGGATTCGCGCAGTACCGGCGCCAGGGAATCTTCACCAGCCCGGCCATGAAACCCGCGTACGGGTTGTCTTCGGAAGCGACGTTGACGTGGCCGTTCCAGACCGTCCGCTCGGGGTGGTCGACCAGCTGGTCGCGCAGGAAGGTCAGCGCGCCGATGTCCACCACGACCCGGCTGTCCAGCAGCAGAATCTGGTTCCCGGAGGCCTTGGCGATCCCCGCCCGCCGCGCCTCGAAGCGGCCCGAGTTGGCCTGGCTGAGCACGGTGATGCCGTGGCGTTCGCGCAGCTCGTCGAGCCGCGCGGGGGTGGCGTCCGTGCTGCCGTCGTCGACGACGACGACCTCGATCGGCCAGCTGGCCTCCGTCGCGGAGGCGAGCAGCGCGCCGACACTGCGTTCGATCCAGTCCTGCTCGTTGCAGACCGGGATCACGACGCTGAGCGAGGGGAGGAGCGGGTTCGCACTCACCGGGCCGAGGCTACCCGGCGGCCCCCGCGGCGGGTCGGCCAGTATCCTTGCGCCACCGCACCCGACCAGAAATGGGCCTTCACGGTGATTTCCTTCATTCTCGGCACCACCGCGGAACTGATCAAGATCGCGCCGGTCTACCACGGGATCCGCGATCGCGGGATGCGGCCGAAGATCTGGTTCACCGCGCAGCACGTCGACGAGGTCGCGGACGTCCTCGCGGACCTGGACATGCCGGCGCCCGACGTCTGGCTGGTGCCGGAGGAGAAGGCGCACAACCTCGAGTCGCCGGCGCAGGTGCCGGGCTGGGCCGCGCAGGTCATGCGCACCGCGTGGAGCCGCCGTCACGAGCTGCGCGCCGCGCTGACCGAGGACGGCCGTCCCCCGCTGGTGCTGGTGCACGGCGACACGTTCACCACGCCGTACGGCTCGCTGATCGGGAAGCGGATCCTCAAGTCCCGCGTCGGGCACGTCGAGGCGGGCGCGCGGTCGGGCAGCATCCTGTCGCCGCTGCCGGAGGAGCTCAACCGCAAGATCGCGGCGAAGATCGTCGACATCCACTTCGCGCCGAGCGCGCGTGAGGTCAACAACCTCCGCAACGCCCGCGGCGTGGTCGTCGACACCGAGGCGAACACGGCGATCGACGCGATGCGGCTGGCGATCAACCAGCCGCTGGACGTGCCGAACCTGCCGGAGAAGTTCGGCCTGGCCACGCTGCACCGCTTCGAGCTGGTCTCGCGCCCGGACAAGTACCGCGAGGCGCTGGAGATCCTGCGCGAGCAGAGCCGCAAGATGCCGATCCTGTACATGGCGGGCGCGCCGGAGCGCGAGAAGATCCGCGCGCTGGGCATCGGGAACATCTTCGACGACCAGTTCATCGTCCAGCCGAAGATGCGCTACCTGAAGTTCCTCCCGCTGGTGGCGCGCGCCGAGTACGTCGTCACCGACTCGGGTGGTCTTTCGGCGGAGTGCTACTACCTCGGCCTGCCGTGCGCGGTGCACCGCGAGCGCACGGAGACGCCGCAGCACCTCGGCGAGACGGTCGTGCTGACGGAGATGCGCGGCGACAAGCTGCAGAACTTCCTCGACACGTACCAGAACCGCCGCGGCGAGTCCTGGATGGACAAGTACCACCCGTCCGAGATCGTCGTGGACACGCTGGCGCAGCTCGGCTACTGCTGAGTCCTACGTTCGGGTGACCTCGGGTTTCTCCGGGGGTGAGCCGGGCAGAGTGTCGCCATGATCCACATCGGACTGGCGGCGTTACTGGTGGTGGTCCCGCCTCCCATCGACCAGGCGTCGGTGCGTGACGCGGCGCTTTCCTCGGGCTTCCAGGAGGCGTACGTCGGCGAGGCGGGCCCGATCGCGCGCGCGATCCACGCGGCGTACGACATCCCGGCCTCGGTGACGGTGGCGCAGTCGATCCTGGAGTCGAACTGGGGCCGCAGCAAACTGTCGACGGCCGAGCTGAACCACTTCGGCTTCAAGTGCGTGACGCCGACGAGCCCGGGGCCCATCGCGGTGCGGTGTGCCCGGTATCCGACGACGGAGTGCATTCCGGCGCCGTGTCACCCGGTGGATGCGTTTTTCCGGTCGTACGCGTCCGTTTTCGACTCATTCCGCGACTACGGGCGGCTGTTGACGACGTCGTCGAATTACGCGGCGGCGTTGCCGGTGCGCGACGACCCGGACGCGTTCATCCGGGCGGTGGCGCGGAAGTACGCCACCGACCCGGAGTACGCGAACAAGGTGATCAGGCTGATGGACCTCTACGACCTGCGCCGCTTCGACGTCGCTTAGAGCACCCGGCGGCCCGAGAGCGCGCGCCCGAGCGTCAGCTCGTCCGCGAACTCCAGGTCACCGCCCATCGGGAGCCCCGACGCCAGCCTCGTCACGCTCAGGCCCGGGAAGTCGCGCAGCATCCGCACCAGGTACGTCGCCGTCGCTTCGCCCTCCGTGTTGGGGTCCGTCGCGATGATGATCTCGGTGATGTCCGCCTCGCCGATGCGCTTGAGCAGCTCGCGCATCCGCAGCTGCTCCGGCCCGATGCCCGACAACGGGTCGAGCGCGCCGCCGAGGACGTGGTAGCGGCCCTTGAACTCGCGCGTGCGCTCGACCGCCAGGACGTCCTTCGGCTCCTCGACCACGCAGATGACCGTGAGGTCGCGGCGCTCGTCGCGGCAGATGCGGCACTTCTGCTGCTCGGAGACGTTGCCGCAGACCTCGCAGAACTGGACGCCCTCCTTGACCTTGCCGAGGACGTCCTGCAGCCGCGAGATGTCCACCGGGTCCGCGGCCAGCAGGTGGAACGCGATCCGCTGGGCGCTCTTCGGCCCGACCCCGGGCAGCCGCCCGAGCTCGTCGATCAGGTCCTGGACGACACCTTCGTACAAGTTCGTCAGCCGCCGAAGCCGAGGGCGCCGAGGTCCGGCATGCCGCCACCGCCGCCGAGGCCGCCGGCCAGCGGGCCGAGCTTCTGCTCGGTGAGCTTCTGCGCGCTCGCCGACGCGTCGCGGACCGCCGCCACGATCAGGTCGGACAGCGTTTCGACGTCGTCCGGGTCGACGACCTTCGGGTCGATCTGCAGGCTCTTCAGCTGGCTGTCACCGGAGACGGTCGCGGTGACCAGCCCGCCACCGGCCGTGCCGGTGACCTCGGTGTTGGCGAGCTCCTCCTGGGCCTCGACGAGCTTCTGCTGCATCTGCTGCGCCTGCTGCATCAGCTGGGAAATGTCGAAGCCGCCGCCGGGTTGCACCATGATCGCACTCGGTCCTCTCTGCACGCCTGTGTCCTCCGCCAGGGTAGTCGCGCCACGGGTGGGCCCGGGGTGTGGCACCGTGGTCGCCGTGCGACGCGCGATTGTCCCCCTCCTGCTGGCCGGTGCCCTGCTGCTCACCGGCTGCGAAGAAGACACCCCGGCAGCTCCCGCTCCCGCGCCCGCTCCCGTGACGACCCGGACGGTCACGCCGGCACCGACGACCGTGACACCGCCCCCGTCGCCTTCCCCGCCGCCGTCCTCGGCCGCCGCGCCGCCGGCCGCGTCCGGGAAGGTCGTCGTGCTCGACCCCGGCCACAACGGCGGGAACGGGGCGCACCCGGCGGAGATCAACCGGCAGGTGCCCGCGGGGCGCGGGCAGACCAAGCCGTGCAACACCACCGGCACGTCGACCAACGCCGGCTACCCCGAGCACGCGTTCACCTTCGACGTCGCCCAGCGGGTCGGGAAAGCGTTGGCGGCCAAGGGAATCCGCGTCGTCTACACGCGACAGGACGACACCGGCGTCGGCCCCTGCGTCGACAAGCGGGCGGCGATCGGCAACGACGCGAACGCCGACGCCGTCGTCTCCATCCACGCGGACGGCTCGACCGCGGCCGGCGCGAACGGCTTCCACGTCGCGTACTCGTCGCCGCCGTTGAACGCCGCGCAAGGACCGCCGTCGACGCGGCTGGCGCAGACCGTGCGGGACACGCTGCGCACGAGCGGCTTCAGCACGTCGAACTACATCGGCGGCAACGGCCTGTCGGCCCGCGCGGACCTCGGTGGCTTGAACCTTTCGACGCGGCCGTCGGTGCTCGTCGAGTGCGGCAACATGCGCAACGCGGCGGAGGCCGCCCGGATGACCAGCGCGGAGGGCCGCCAGCAGTACGCGTCGGCCATCGCGGTGGCGATCGAGGCCTACCTGGCTTCCTGAGCGGTACCTGGACGGTCGGCTCGCGTACCCGAAGGGTCGGCTCGCGTACCTGGACAGTCGGCTCGTGAGCCGACCCTCTGGGTACGTGAGCCGACTCCCTGGGTACGCGAGCCGACCGTCCGGGTTCAGTCCAGCGGGCGGGCGCCGAGGTGGTCCGAGATCAGCTTGCGGGCCAGCTCGTCCGGGTCCTGGTCCGGCGGGGGCGGAGGAGGCGGCGGGGCGGGGCTGGCGTCCTCGTTGTAGAGGTCCTCGTCGTCCTCGTCGGAGGGTTCCGGGGGCAGCGGGATGTCCGGCTCGGCCGTGGTCACCCGGGGCCGGGCGGGTGCGGCCGGCGCCGGGGCGGGGCGGGCGGGCGCTTCGGCGGGCGCGGCCGCCGGGGCCGGGGCCGCCGACTGCCGGGTGAACGACCGTTCCGGCGCGGGCGCGGCCTGCTGCGCGCGCGCGGCGGGCGCGGCCGGGGCGTTGCCGTGGACGCAGCGGACCTGCCACTCACCCCCGACGACGTCCGCCAGCGCGCCGGCGATCTTGCGCGCGTTGTCCTGGTCGGACAGGCGGCGGGCCAGCGGTTCGGACTTGTGGGTGAGCGTGAGGGCATGCCCCTCGACGGTCGCGACCGTGGCCTGCGTGAGCATCGCCTCGAGGCTCCGGCCGCCGGTGAACTTGCGCAGGGCGGTCATCAGCTGCGGCCAGACGTTCCGGATCGCCGCGGCATCCAGGCCACCGGACGCCGGCGCCGCCGCGGGTGCCGAAGTGGCTGCCGGAGCGGGGTCAGCGTCCGGAGCACCAGCGCTTGCCGCGGCCGGAGCGGGCGTGCCGCCGCCCGGGGTGCGGGGCGTGCCCCAGCCGCCGTCCGCGGGCTGGGCGGAGTTGCCCGCACCCGCAGCAGTGGGACGGGCCGCCGGTACCGAGGCATCGGCGGGCGCAGCCGCGGCGCCGCCGGGCGTGCGCGAAGCGCCCCAGCCAGCATCAGAACTCCGGCTCGCCGGAGCGCCAGACCCCGCCGAAGCATCGGCGCTTGCAGCCGCGGCGCCGCCGGGCGTGCGCGAAGCGCCCCAGCCGCCGTCTGCGGGCTTTGCCGGTGCAGCAGGTTCCGGCTCGGCCCGAGCGGGCTCCGGGGCCGCGACCGGCGCCGGGCCGGCCGATGCCGAGCGCTGCGAAGGCCGGGAAAACGCCCGATCCGGCGCCGCCGCCCGCATCGGCGGCTCCACGCCACCCTCGGCGGGCGCGCCACCGCCACCGGCCAGTGTCGCGCGGCGTTCGAGGCGCTCGAGCCGGGCCAGCAGCGCGTTCTCCGCCTCCGTCACCGACGGCAGCAGCATCCGCGCGCACAGCAGCTCCAGCACCAGCCGGGGCGACGTCGCCCCACGCATCTCCAGGAGTCCATTGTGGACGATGTCCGCGTAGCGCGAGAGCGTCGCCAGGCCGATCCGCTCCGACTGCGCGACCATCCGCGACAGCTCTTCTTCCGGCGCGGACACCAGCCCGCCCGCGGAATCCGGCACCGCGCGCAGCAGCACCAGGTCGCGCAGCCGGTCGAGCAGGTCCGTCGCGAACCGGCGCGGGTCGTGCCCGGCCTCCGTGACCTTCTCGACCGTGCCGAACACCGTCGCGGCGTCCTCGGTCGAAAGCGCGTCCACCATGTCGTCGATCAGCGCCACGTCCGTGACACCCAGCAGCGCCACCGCGCGCGAATACGAAACGCCGTCCGGGCCCGCGCCGGCGAGCAGCTGGTCGAGCACCGACTGCGTGTCGCGCGCGGAACCGCCGCCGGCCCGGATGACCAGCGGGTACACCGCCGGCTCGACCTCGACGCCCTCGGCCGCGACGTTGCTCTCCAGGAGCGTGCGCATCGCGCCCGGCGGGATCAGCCGGAACGGGTAGTGGTGCGTCCGCGAGCGGATGGTGGTCAGCACCTTGTCCGGCTCGGTGGTCGCGAAGATGAAGATGACGTGCTCGGGCGGCTCTTCCACGATCTTCAGCAGGGCGTTGAAGCCCTGCGTGGTGACCATGTGCGCCTCGTCGATGATGAACACGCGGTACCGCGACTCGGCCGGCGCGTAGAACGCCTTGTCGCGCAGCTCGCGGGCGTCGTCGACGCCACCGTGGCTGGCGGCGTCGAGCTCCGTGACGTCGACGCTGCCCGACCCCTCCGGGGCGAGCGCCTTGCACGAGTTGCACTCGCCGCACGGGTCCGGCGTCGGCCCCTTGGCGCAGTTCAGCGAGCGCGCCATGATGCGCGCACTCGACGTCTTGCCGCAGCCGCGCGGGCCGGAGAAGAGGTAGGCGTGGTTGATCCGCCCGGCGGACAACGCCGTGCGGAGGGGTTCGGTCACATGCTCCTGCCCGACGACCTCGGCGAAGGTTGCCGGACGGTACTTGCGGTACAGCGCGAGAGCCACGCCGCGAGAGTACCGGGGACCTCCGACAACCTTCGCCGTGCGGGTCAGGGCAGCTGGGACAGGAGCGCGTTCACCTTGGCGGCGTGCTCCGCGGTGAAGGCGTCACGCGCCCGCGCCTTGGCCAGGTCGTTGTCCAGGTACGGCTGCAGGTACGAGTCCGGGCCGTCCAGGACACCCTGCGCGACCGCCGTGACCTCGGGCCCTTCCGACAGCGTCTGCGCCAGCCGGATGCGCAGGTCGTGCGTCCGCGCGACGCACTGACCCGTGGCCAGGAACGCACGGACGTCGGCGACGGTGCCGTCCAGCGCCTGCTGCGCGGCGGACTTCGTCGCCGGCCCGCCTTGGCGCCGTCGAGCCGGCCCTGGACCGCGGCGAGCTCCGCGTCTCCGTTCGCGGCGACGATTACTGCGTTCGCCCGCAAAACCCCCTCGATCGATGATCGTTCCGCTCCCTCGTCGGCGGGCCGGTCGGAATGGTTCCGATAACCTCGGACTCCGTGAGCCGCACGCGAAAGCCCGGTCCGGTGCCCGGGCGGTACCCGGTCAGGTTCGGGACGGCGGAGCTCATCCGCGACGTCGACCGCGGCAACGCCTGGCTGGTGTCGGTGGACGGCGTCGCCCAGTCGTACGTCGACCTCGACGACCCGGCCCACCTGGAGTTCGACTACGTCCGCCGGTTCGGCGACGTGGTGGACCAGCTGCCGCCGGGCCCGGTGGACGCGCTGCACATCGGCGGGGCGGCGTGCACGCTGCCGCGCTACGTGGCGGTGACCCGGCCGGGGTCGCGGCAGCTGGTGTTCGACGCCGACGGCGAGCTGGTCGAGCTGGTTCGCGCCCAGCTGGGGCTGCGGGTGCCGGGTCTGCGCGTCCGGGTGACGGACGGCCGTTCCGGGCTGACGACGAGACGCGAGGACACGGCGGACCTGGTGGTGGTCGACGCGTTCGAGCGAGCGACCCTGGCGGGCGGCCTGGCCACACTGGAAGCGACCCGGGCGATCGCGGCGATCCTCCGGCCGCCGGGGACGTACCTGGCCAACATCACGGACGGCGCGGGCCTCCCGTTCGCCCGCCGCTTCCTGGCGACGCTGCGCGAGGTGTTCCCCGAGGTCCTGGTGCTGGCGGACCCGGCGGTGCTGAAGGGCCGCCGCTTCGGCAACCTGGTGTTCGCAGCCTCGGCCTCACCGCTGCCGACGGCGGAACTCGCCCGCCGGACGGCCTCGGCGGCGTTCCCGACGAGGTGCGTGGAGGGCGCCGAGCTGCGCAAACTGGCAGGCAGGGCCACCCCGATCACAGACGAGGACCGCCCACCGTCCCCACAGCCGCCGGAAGACGTGCTGGGCCTCTTCTGAGAAGAAGCCCACCCAAGCCGGCGAGAGCCACGGCAGCGAACCCACGGCGGGTGAGAGGGCAGCGGCAGCGCTCCCAGCTCGCGCCAGAGGCACCGTGGGGGTCCGGGGGCTCGGCCCCCGGGTGAAAGGACGGAGTGAAGGCCCGGCGAAGGGGCGAAGCCCCGAGAGCCGGAGCCGAAAAGAAGGGGACCCCGCGCACCCGTCAGAGCCTGCTTATCCTTGCTGCCTTCCGGCCCTGGGGAGGTTCACAGGGTGGACGCCGCGCGGGGTCCGAGGTCAAGTGTAGCGGGCCCCGATCAAGCGCCCGCGCCCGCCTGGGCGCGGGCCTTCTTGAACGTGTTGTGCAGGACCGCCAGCAGGGCGTCCCGGACCGAAAGCCGCTCCCGTGCGTCGAACGTGATCAGGGGGACGTCCTCGCTCACCGCCAGTGCCCACCGCACGTCCTCGAGGTTGTGGCCCAGCGAGCCGTCGAACATGTTGACCGCCACCACGAACGGCAGGCCCGCGTTCTCGAAGTAGTCGACCGCCGGGTAGCAGTCGTCCATGCGGCGGGTGTCCACGATCACCAGCGCGCCGAGTGCGCCGTGGACCAGGTCCTGCCACATGAAGCCGAAGCGGTCCTGGCCGGGCGTGCCGAACAGGTACAGCTTGACTTCGTCGTCGATCGTGATGCAGCCGAAGTCCAGGGCGACCGTCGTCGTGGTCTTGCCCGGGACGTGGCCCGTGCGGTCGACCGAAGCCGCCACCGACGTGATCGCCGCCTCGGTCGTCAGCGGCTTGATCTCCGAGATGGACGACACCGCCGTCGTCTTGCCCACGCCGAAGCCGCCCGCGATGACGATCTTGACCGGGGCCGGCGGGCGGGCCGCCGGTTCAGTGAATGGCTTCGAGTCCACGAATGACCCTTTCGATCATGCCGAGGTCGTGCGAGTTGCTCGCCGGCCGCCGGACGACGACGTAGCCCTGCTCGGCGAGGTCGGCCACCAGCACCCGGGCGACGCCGATGTGCAGGCCGAGCACGGCGGCCACTTCGGCGACCGACACGGTGCTCCGGCAGAGGGAGACGATCTCCTGCCGTTCGAACGTGAGCTTCGGGTGCGACGCCGCGCCGAGGCGGGACGTCATGACCTGCGCCTCGATCTCGAGGCTCTGGTCGACCGGCTGGGCGCGCCCCGACGTCATCAGGTAGGGCCGCAGCAGCGAAGGTTCTTCGGTCATCACGACCCCACGGTGTTCTTGAGCTCCTCGATCAGGCCCGGCGTCAGGACTTCGGTGGCGCGGTTGGCGAACATGGCCATCTCGTAGGCGATCGTGCCCAGGCTGGCCTGCTTGTTGGCCAGGACGCCCAGCGAGCAGCCGATGCTGATGGTGCAGACCAGCAGGTACCCGTGCTGCAGCTCGATGATCACCTTGTCGGGCGAGCCGAGCGGGTGGCTTTCGGAGACGCCGTGGGCGAGGCCGAGCATGGCGGACGAGATCGCGGCGAGGCGGTCGGCGTTGGAGCGCTCGAGCTCCGAGGACACCGCGATCAGCAAGCCGTCGGCCGAGACCGCGATGGCGGCGATCGCGCCCGCGGTGTGCTGCGCGAAGCGGCTCACCAGCCAGTTGAAGTTCTGGGCTTCGACGCTGACACCAGCTGCGGGGATGCTCATTTCCTGCTCTCTTCTTCTCGTTCCGTCACACGACCGGCGACCACGCCTCGCGGCGGGCTGTCCGCCGTCATCTCGTCCGCCTTGGCCAGGCCGGCGGCGAACGAGTCGAACGCCGCCCGCTCGGCCGCCGGGTCGCGTTTGCCGCGGTCCACGCCGGGCCGGGCGATCGGCCGGCCCGCGGCGGCCTGCTGACGCAGGCCGGGGGCGAGCTGGGCCCCGGGGACCCGGCGGACCAGGCCGTCCCGGGACTGCGGCGCGGCCGGAATCCCGGCCGACGGCGTGGCCGGGACGGGCACGGCTTCCGTGACGACGGTCCGCGGCGCCGACACCGGAGCTTCGGCGGCCATCGCCGAGCCCCCGGGCACGCGGACCGGCAGCGACGCGCCGTCGCCCGCCGGCGCGGAAACCTCGGCGGCCCGCACGAAAGCGTCCTGGAACCCGTCCAGCGCGGTCTTGGCCGCCTCGGGGTCGTGCCGCGGCTCCGGCGGCACCGGCGCGGTGGTGCCCGGGCCCGGCAGCTGGGCGCCGCGCACGCGCCGCTTGAGCCCGCCCCGGCTCTGCGCCTCCTGCTCGGCCGCGACGTCCGGCTCGGCGGCCGGCCACACCGGTTCCAGCTGGTTGAACCACCGGAAGCCGGCGCGGGAGCCGAGGAGCGCCGGGATCGCCGGCGAGGGCAGCGGGACCGGCCGCGATTCGTCCGAAGTGGACACCGCGACGGCTTCGGCGGGGCGAGCCTCGGGCACGGCCTGCGCCGGGATCACCGGCACCGGCTTCACGCGCACTCCCGCGCGGTGGCTGAACAGCGACGACGGGATCGTCAGCCGCGCGGTCACGCCGCCGGTGGTCGGCGTCGCGAGCAGTTCGACGCCCAGGTTGTGGCGCCGCGCCAGGCGGCCGACCACGAACAGGCCGAGCACACTGGTCGGCGCCAGCTCGAGCCGTTCGCGCTCGACGAGCCGCTGGTTCTCCTCGGCGAACTTCTGCTCGGTCATGCCGATGCCGTGGTCGACGATGCTGACCAGGCAGGCGCCGTCCGCGAGGAACATCGTGTCGACCTCGACCACCGAGCCCGGCGGCGAGAACGACGTCGCGTTCTCGAGCAGCTCGGCGAACACGAGCACCAGGTCGGCGCCCAGCGCCGAGGACAGCAGGATCTCCGCGATGACGCCGAGCTTGACGCGCTGGTAGTCCTCGATCTCGGCGAGCGCGGACCGCAGCGCCGTGGACAGCTCGATCGGGCCGGCGATGCGCGTCTCGTCGCGCGTGCCGGACACCACGAGCAGGTTGTCGGCGTTGCGGCGCAGGCGGGTGGAGAGGTGGTCGAGCCGGTAGAGGCTGGCCAGCAGCCGGGTGTCCTGCTCGTTGCGCTCGACCTCGTCGATCAGCGCCAGCTGGCGGCCGACGAGGTTCTGCGTGCGCTTGGCGACGTTCGCGAACATCAGGCTGGTGTTGCGCCGGGTGAGCGCCTGCCGTTCGACCAGCTCGGCCGCGGTGGTCTGGACGCGGTTGAACGCGGCGGCCAGCTCGCCCAGCTCGTCGCTCGAGACGACGTCGATGGTGGCCAGCCGCGGCACCTGCTCCTCGGCTTCCTCGGTGTCGGTCACGCGGACGAGCTCGGTGCCGGCGAGGTCGGCGACCGACGTCGCCGCGGTGGTCAGCCGCCGCAGCGGCCGGGCGATCGACCGGGACACCGCGACGGCGAGGAAGGCGACCAGCAGGAACAGCAGGCCCGCGCCGGCGCCGACCAGCCACGCCAGCCGGGTGCCGGCGTCGGCACGTCCGGTCGCCGAGCCGGCGATCTCGCCGGTGGCCCGCTCCTGCACGATCTTCCGTTGCCCCGCATGGGTTTCCGCCGCGGCGAGCACGTCGGTGACGTAGCGCGTGGTGCCCCCCGCGTCCCGCGGGTTGCCGACCTGGGCGGCCAGGTCGTCGATGCGCCGGCCGGCGTCGCTCTGCTCGACCCGGACGACCAGGGCGGCCCGCTCGCTGTCGTCACCGTCGTCGCCCTGCTTGACGAACCGGTCGATGAAGATGGGCACCTGCTGGGTCGCGTCGTCCAGGATGGACCGGCCGGCTTCGGGCGACACCGCGGTCACGATGAGGGCCATGGCGCGCAGCGAGCTTTCCTCGTTCGCCCGCAGCAGCGCGTCCAGCGCCGTCAGTTCCCGGGTGCCCTCGGCGTCGCTGGTGAGCTGCGGGACCAGGCGCAAGGAGTCGATCACCGCGTCGACCACGGCGTGGTAGGTGCGCGCCACGCTGTCGAGCGCGACGCCGCGGCTCGCGGCGTTCTGCCGCAGCTCGCCGAGCGAGCCGATCCGGGTCAGCGCCGCGGAAAGCTCGTCGGGAGCGTCGTCACCCAGTGACGCGCGGACCTCGCCGATCGTCCGGTCGACCACCTTCTGCTGCTGGAGCATCTGGTCCGGGCTCGCCGACGGCGTCGCCACGAACGCACCCGTCAGCAGCCGCTCGCGCTGCAGCTGCCACACCAGCCCGCCGAGCTGCTGGGCCTGGCGCGCCACGGTGGCCGACTGCGTCGCGGCCGCCGCGCTGCTCGCCTGGGTCAGCACGAACGGCACCGACACCAGCACCACCGCGGCCAGCGGGGGCAGGAGCAGCAGGTTCAGCTTGCCGCGAATGCCGAGCCGGGCGAGGAGTCCCCCGCCGCCCGCTCGGTCCGCGGTCGCCCTGCCGTGCCTCATCCCCACACCTTCCCGTCTTCCGTTCTCACCCGGCTGTGCTCATCCCTCCGCGGTCACCCGGCCGACGTGGCCGCGGTGCTGCTCCCGGACGAGGTCCTCGATCCGGGCGCGCAGCGCGAGGAACGCAGGCTCGCGCTTCACCGCCAGGCCCCGCTCGGCGGGCAGCGTCACCTCGACGTCGGCGGCGATCCGCCCCGGGTCGGAGGCGAGCACCACGACCCGGCCGCCCAGGAACACCGCTTCCTCGACGTCGTGGGTGACCATCAGCACCGTGGTGCCGGTGTCGGCCCACACCTGGCGGATGAGCACCTGCATGTCCTCTTTGGTCTGGACGTCCAAGGCGCCGAAGGGTTCGTCCAGCAGCAGGACGTCCGGTTCGCAGGCGAGCGCCCGCGCGATCGCGACGCGCTGCTTCTGGCCGCCGGAAAGCTGTTTCGGCAACGACTTGCGCACGGCGTGGAGCCCGGTCTCGGCGAGGTACCAGTCCACGCGCTTGGCGCGCTCCGCCGCGTCGACCGGCAGCAGCTCGAGCCCGAACGCGACGTTCTTCTCGACGGTGCGCCACGGGTACAGCGCGCCGGCCTGGAAGACGAGCCCGCGGTCCGGCCCGGGGCCGGTCACCGGGACGCCGTCGAGCACGATCTCGCCCTCGGTCGGCCGGCTGAGCCCGGCCACCAGCGACAGCAGCGTCGACTTGCCCGAGCCGCTCGCGCCGACGACGCAGACGAACTCGCCGCGCAGCACCTCGAGGTCGACGCCGTCGAGCGCGCGCGTCACCCGGCCGCGGACACGGTAGTCCTTCGCGACGTTCCGCAGTTCCAGCGTCATGCCGCCCACTTCCCGACGCGCGTGCGCAGCAGGCGCAGCAGGACGTCGATGACCAGCCCGGCGATCCCGATGACCACGAGCACGGCGAAGATCGTGTCCGTCCGCAGGAACCGTTGCGCTAGCACGATCCGGTGGCCGAGGCCGGCCTGCGAGTTGATCAATTCGGCGACGACCACGAAGTTCCAGGCCGCGGCGGCGTTGACGCGGATCGCGTCGATCATGCCCGGCAGCGAGTGCGGCACGACGATCTTGCGCAGCACCTCGCCTCGGCGCGCGCCGAGGGTGTAGGAGACGTCGAGGAGCTCACCCGGCACACCGCGGACGACGTCGGCGGTCATCAGCGTGTTGAAGAAGACCGTCCCGATGAAGAGCATGGCGATCTTCGACGGCTCGCCGATGCCGAGCCAGATGATCAGCAGCGGGATGAACGCGCTCGCCGGCAGGTAGCGCAGCAGCCCGATCAGCGGCTCGAAGAACGCCTGCCCGGCGGTGAAGCTGCCCATCAGGATGCCGAGCGGCACCGAGACCAGGATGGCGAGGCCGAAGCCTTCGAGCACCCGCTGGCTCGTCGCCCAGAGGTCGTCGAAGAGCTCACCGGTGCTCGCCATGTCGACGCCTGCCTTGACCACCGAGGCCGGGGACGGCAGGAACGTCGGGTTGACGACCCCGCTGACGCTCAGCGCGATCCACGCGAGGAGCGGGATGGCGAACGACAGCACCGCCAGCTTCCAGCGCGCGCCGGCGGAAATGGGCGTGCGCAACGAAAACAGCGGCGACGCGGCCTTGGGCGCGGCCCGGCGCGGCAACGGCGCCCAGGCCGGACGGCCCCGGCCGGACTCCTGCTCCTCGGCGAGCCGCTGCTCGGCCTCGAGCGCCTCGGCGGCCCGGTCGCCGGCCGTGACCGCCGGGGTGGTGCGCTGGGTCGGACCGGTCACTGCGGCGCGGCCTTCACGAACTGGTCGTCGAACAGCCCGTCCAGCGACGGCCGCTGCTGGGCGAGCCCGGTGCCGACGATGAAGTCGACGATCTTGTTCGCCTGGAAGTCGAGGTGCTGCGCGGTGACGCCGGGCGTGAACGCGTCGATGTTCTGCTGGCGCGTGAAGATCGTGGTGCCGGCGTCGTAGGACTTGTAGTCGGCGGCGGAGACCCCGCCGCGCTTGGCCATGATCCCGACGGCCGCGTCCTTGTTGTTCTTGATCCAGATGAGCGTCTCGAACCAGGTGTTCACCAGCGCTTGGACGTCCTTCGGGTGGTCCTTGACCAGCTTCTGCGACGTGACGAGGTGGTCCGGAATGGCGCCCGGGAATTCCGCCGACGTCGAAATCGCGCGGCTGCCCGGACGCTCGAGGGCCTTGGAGGTGAAGGGCGCGAACGCGCCCACCGCGTCGACCTGGCCGGCGACGAACGCGGCCGCCGCGGCGTCGGTCGGCAGGTTGACCAGCTCGATGTCCTTTTCGGTCAGCTTCGCCTCCTGCAGCGCGAGCAGCAGCAGGTAGTGGTCGACCGTCCCCTGCTCGACCGCGACCTTCTTGCCCTTGAGGTCGGCGACCGCGGTGATCCCGTCGCGCGCGATGATCTTGTCGTTGCCGGTGGAGTTGTCGTTCACCAGCACGATCGACAGCTTCGCGCCGCCGGAAGCCGAGGAGAGCGTGTCGTTGAGGGTCTGGCTGTTCGCGTCGATGGCCCCGCTGGAGAGCGCGTTGATGCTGTCGGTGTAGTTGTCGAAGTACTTCAGGTCGACGTTCACGCCGTTCTTCGCGAACAGGCCCTGTTCCTGCGCCACCTGCCAGGGGAACCAGCCGGGCCAGGCACTGAACCCGAGGGTGATCTTGTCGCCGCTGCCGCTCGCGGAACTGTCGCTGCAGCCGGAAAGCGCGGTGACCGCGGCGAGGGTCAGCAAGGTCAGGAGCACCGTCAGCCGACGGGGGCGGGAAGTCACAGCGAAACTCCAAAAGGCGGGGGAAGTGGAGTGTTACGGCGCCGAAAGCGCACAGTCATCGCTGCCCTCTTCCAGACGCACCTGATCGGGTCACGGATGAGAGAACGCGGACAGGGATCACCCACACCCAGTGAAATCCGGTCCCTCAGCGCACCGGATCGGATACCCCTTGTCCCTCACCCGGCGGAGAGCCTAGCGAGGGGGCCAAGATCACCACAATGCCTGGAGGCTGCCGCCGAACGAGTGATCCACGGTAAGGCCAACCAGCGTCATCGACGGTTTCGACGGTCCTCGCCGACCCGCTTTCTGTCGGCCGCCCGGCCAAGATCGCGGTGGCGAACCCGTGCAGCTGCACGGGCTGTAGTCCCTCGTCGTTACGCCCCGCCGTGATCATCACTGAGCGCTATTCCCCGGAAGTGAACAATCGTTCGGAATGCGTCGCTCATCGAGGTGGCGATCGAACAGGTGTACGCCTCCGCCGTTATCGCACCGATCCCCGATCCGCGAATGATTCCTCGACTGTTAACACGCCGGAAACAATGGGCGGCATTTCGATCAACCGACAGATTTTGTGAGGTCGTAAATGGTCGTGCTCCCGACCGTCCGCGGCGCGAAGTTCTGCTCGACCCAGGTCTGGATCTCCCCCGAGGTGCCGCGGCCGCCGCCGAAGCCGCCGCGGCCACCGGCGACGAAGTAGTGGATGTCGCCGGCGGCGACGTACTGCTCGAACTGCGCCAGCGTCGGTGCCGGGTCGCTGCCGCTGAAGCCGCCGATCGCGAGCACCGGCCGTCCGCTCGACAGCGCCAGCCCGGCCGACTGCATCGCGCCGCTCTGCGCCGCGGCCCACTTCGTCGTCGTGTTCTTCAGCAGCTCGATCACCGCGGTGTCGGTCTGCCCCTCGCCGAAACCGCCTCGGGCGCCGAACCCGCGTCCACTCGCGACCGCCGGGCCGGACGACGGCGTGCCGCCGGAGTGCGCGGTCGCCGCCGTGGCCAGCGTGAAGGACGCCGTCCCGAGCAACGCGCCGCAGAGGCCGATCACGGCCACTGCCGGGCCGAAGCGCCGGAACCGGTCGGCGCCGAAGAGCAGCGCCAGCACCCCGGCCACGCCGAGCACGAGCAGTGCGTAGCGGATCCACGGCTGCCAGTCCGGCGTCCGGGCGAGCAGCACGAAGCCCCAGACCGCGGTGACCGCGAGCATGACGGCCAGCACCGCGCGGGCCGCGAAGTTCGCCCGGCCACGCCAGAGCTCACGCGCGGAAATCCCCAGCGTGGCGGCGATCCCCGGGGCCAGCGCGACCGTGTAGTACGGGTGGATGATGCCGCTCATGTAGCTGAACACGAGCGTTGTGACGACCAGCCAGCCGCCCCAGAGCAGCAGCGCCGCACGGGTCCGGTCGGTGCGGGGCGCGCGCCGGGTGAACCACAATCCGGCGACCAGGCCGAGCACCGCGGCCGGCAGCAGCCACGAGGCTTCGCCGCCGAACTCGCCGCCGAACAACCGCGTGAGGCCGGTTTCGCCGCCGAAACCGCCTCCGAAGCCACGGCCGCCGGCTCCGGACGGTGGCGTGAACGCGCCCCCGCCGCCGCCCCGGCCTTCGCCGAAGATCCGGCCGAGACCGTTGTAGCCGAAGGCCAGTTCCAGCACGGTGTTGTCGGTCGAGCCGCTGATGTACGGCCGGTCCGCCGCCGGCCAGAGCGCGACGACCGCGATCCACCAGCCCGCGGAGACGAGCACCGCGCCGGCCGCGGCGAACAGCTGGCCGACCCGGCGCCCGAGCGAGGTCGGCGCCGCGACCGCGTAGGCCAGCACGAACGCGGGCAGGACGAGGAACGCCTGCAGCATCTTGTCGAGGAAGCCGAACCCGACCGCGACCCCGGCGAGCAGCAGCCACTTCGTGCTCGCGTGCTCCAGGGCGCGCACGACGCAGTACGCGCCGGCGACGAGCAGCAGCACGAGGAAGGCGTCGGGGTTGTCGTAGCGGAACATGAGCGCGGCGACCGGCGTCAGCGCGAGCCCGGCCCCGGCGAGCAGGCCGGCGCCCGGGCCGGACAGCCGTCGC
The DNA here is from genome assembly GCF_040682775.1 of Amycolatopsis sp. NPDC051106. Taxonomy (NCBI): domain Bacteria; kingdom Bacillati; phylum Actinomycetota; class Actinomycetes; order Pseudonocardiales; family Pseudonocardiaceae; genus Amycolatopsis; species Amycolatopsis sp. NPDC051106. Next base: position 188,643 of record NZ_JBFBBQ010000004.1, read on the forward strand.
ACGGCGAGGTAGAGCAGGCCCACCGAGGCGACGCCGGCGAGCGCGTTCGGCACGAGCAAGCTCCAGCTCGAGAAGCCGAACAGCCGGCCGGACAGCCCCATGACCCACAACGAGAACGGCGGCTTGTCGACGGTGACGACGTTGCCCGGGTCGAGCGAACCGAAGAACAGTGCCTTCCAGCTCCACGTGCCGGCCTGGGCGGCCATCGCGTAGAAGTCGTTGGCCCAGCCGGTTTTCGCCAGGTCCCACAGGTAGAGCAGGCCGGTGCCCACCAGGAGAGCGGCGACGGAAGGCCTGACCCACCGCGGTTTCCGGTCGGCTTCGGGAGCGGGCTGGGCGTGCGCGGGCGCCGACAGCGTGGTCGTCATGACGTTCACCGTGCCGGGGCCGCATGTGGTGAACTTGTGCCGAAGCTGTGCGCCCCCTGTGCATCCGACCCCCTGGGCGGGCCCCCAAACGCCACTTTCTCTACGAAAGATGCGTCGTTGTGGAGGGAATTCGGGGGATGTGGACAACTGGGCGGCGTGGTCTTCGTCACTCTGGGGCAGGGGCCGCCGCGAAGGTGATCTCGAACTCCGTGCGTCCCGGCCTGCTCTGCACGCCGACCCGGCCGCCGTGCACCGCGACCACCGCGGCCACGATCGCCAGCCCGAGTCCGGTGCTCCCCGCCGCCCGTGACCGGGAGTTGTCGCCGCGGGCGAAGCGCTCGAAGATGTCCGGGAGGACGTCCGGCGGGATGCCCGGGCCGTCGTCCGCCACGTGGAGCCGGACCACTCCGTCCGAAGTGGACAGGGTGGTCGTCACCGTCGTGCCCGCCGGGGTGTGCGTGCGCGCGTTGGCCAGCACGTTGATCACCACCTGGTGCAGCTGGCCCGCGTCGCCGAGGACGCCGATCGGCTCACCCGGGACGTCCATCAGCCACTTGTGACCCGGCCCCGCGACGTGCGCGTCCGCGACCGCGTCGGCCACCAGCCGGCACAGGTCCACCCACTCGTGCACCACCGGGCGGCCCGAGTCGAGCCGCGCGAGCAGCAGGAGGTCCTCCACCAGCGTCGTCATCCGGCGCGACTCGGACTCGACGCGGCTCATCGCGAACGCGACGTCCGGCGGCACCTGCTCGCCGCCGCGGCGGGTCAACTCGGCGTACCCGCGGATCGCCGCCAGCGGCGTGCGCAGTTCGTGGCTCGCGTCCGCGACGAACTGGCGGACGCGGTTCTCGCTCGCGTGCCGCGCGGTCAGCGCGTTCGCGACGTGCTGCAACATCCGGTTCAGCGCCGAGCCGACCTTGCCGACCTCGGTGTTCGGGTCGGTGTCGGCCTCCGGAACGCGTTCGGACAGCGCGACTTCGCCGCGGTCGAGCGGCAGCTCGGAGACGCGCGTCGCGGTCGCGGCCAGGCGGTCGAGCGGCTTCATCGTGCGCCGGATCGTCGCCGCGCCGACCGCGCCGGCCACGAGGATCCCGGCGAGCGCGACGCCGCCGAGGATGAACCCCAGCCGCCAGAGCGTCTCGTTGACGTCCTTGAGCGGCAGGCCGATGATCGTGCGCTGGCCGGTGGGCGTCACGGTCGAGACGACGCGGTACTCGCCGAGCGCGCTGCCGAGGTCGACGCTGTGCGGTTTGCCGTCCGACGGCAGCGCGAGCAGGAACAAGGCCTGGTCCACGGGCATGCCCTTGAACGGCGGTTTGCGCTTCGACGGCGAGCCGACGCTCGAGTCGAGCACGCCGGCGGAGATCTGCGCGCCGTTCTGGACCACCGCGAGCGTGCCGTCGCCTTGGCCCAGCACCCGCAGCGGGTCCGGCGGCGGCGCGTCCGGGTACTCCCACGGCGACCGCACGCCACCGTGGGTGGCCCGGTCGGTGGCCGCCTTCAGCCGGTCGTCCTGCTGGCGCACCAGGAACTCGCTCAGCGCGAACTCCGTGACCACGCCGACCACGACGCACACGAGCGCGAGCAGCGCGGCCAGCTGGACGATCAGCCGCCGCCGCAACGACCACGGCCGCCGCGGCCGGAACCGCCGCCGTTCAGCCCGCTGGCTTGAGGACATACCCGGCGCCCCGCATGGTGTGGATCATCGGCTCGCGGTCGGCGTCGATCTTCTTGCGCAGGTAGGAGATGTAGAGCTCGACGATGTTGGCCTGGCCGCCGAAGTCGTAGCTCCACACGCGGTCCAGGATCTGGGCCTTCGAGAGCACCCGCTTGGGGTTGCGCATGAGGTAGCGCAGCAGCTCGAACTCGGTCGCGGTCAGCGGCACGAGATCGCCGCCGCGGTGGACCTCGCGGCTGTCCTCGTCGAGGGTGAGGTCGCCGACGACGAGCGTCGACCCGCCCGCGCCGGTCACCCCGCCGGCCCGGCGCAGCAGCGCGCGCAGGCGCAGCGCGACCTCTTCGAGGCTGAAGGGCTTGGTGACGTAGTCGTCGCCGCCCGCGGTGAGCCCGGCGATGCGGTCTTCGACCGCGTCCTTCGCCGTCAGGAAGAGCACCGGCAGGTGTGGCGCCTCGGAGCGCATTCTCCGCAGGACTTCGAGGCCGCTGAAGTCGGGGAGCATGACGTCGAGGACGACGGCGTCCGGGCGGAAGTCGCGCGCGATCCGGACGGCTTCCGTGCCGTCACCCGCGCTGCGCACCTCCCAGCCCTCCATGCGCAAGGCCATCGACACGAGCTCGGCCAGCGTCGCCTCGTCGTCGACGACGAGGACCCGGACGGGGCTCCCGTCGGCGCGCCGCAGGTCGGCCTTGCCGGGGCCGGGTGACGTGGCGTTCATAGCGGTCATAGTGCCATCTTCTCGGCGTCCCATCGGTGCTCACTGTGACCTCGCTGTGCGTTTCCTGTGAGAGTCCTTCGTCCGGGTAAGGGAGCCACAGCGCGTGCTGACGCCCCGCACAGCTCAAACACAGCCACGGCGGTGAACCTGGCCTGGACCAGTGTGGGTACGACCGGAGGACACGATGACGACCGAGCCGAACACGCCGCCCCAGAGCGAGCCGGCCCCCGCTGGCCAGCCGGCCCCGGCGAACTGGGGCGACCCGGCCCCGGCCGCGCCGAAGAAGGGCTGGTCCGGCAAGAAGACGGCGATCGCGGCCGGCATCGCGGTGGTGATCGCGGCCGGCGGCGGCGCGGCGATCTGGGCGGGCACCAGCAGCGCGGACAACGCGGCCCAGCAGGGACCGGGCGGCTTCGGCGGCCCGGGCGGCGGCCGATTCCCCGGCCAGGGCGGCCCGGGCGGAAACTTCGGCGGCTTCGGCGGCATGGCCGCGCTGCGCGAGGCGCTGCACGGCGACTTCGTGGTGTCGAACGGCAGCGGCGGCTACACGACCGAGCGCCTCCAGACGGGCGACGTCACGGAGCTGAGCGCGACGTCGGTGACGCTGACGAGCAAGGACGGCTACAAGCAGACGTACACGCTCGACGCCTCGACCCAGAAGACGGGCGACGTGAAGCAGGGCGACGCGAACGTGACGGTGGTGGCCAAGGTGGAGGGCCAGACGGCAACGGCGACCTCGCTGGGCCAGGCACTGCAGGGCCAGCGCCAGCCGGGCCAGCGCCGAGGCGGCAACTACCCGACCCGCCCCACGAACTGACGACGGCGCCTGGTCGAACGTCATGAACGACCTTTCCTGACACCAGGCGCGATGAACGAGTCGTTCACGACCTCCGGCGCTTCCAGCGCCCCAATGTGGCCTTGGTTGCGTCTGACGCACCGAAGGCCGCCTTGGGTGCGTCCAACGCACCGAAGGCCACATTGGGGCGCTTGGGCCCAGCAAGAGCGGAGCTGGCCGAGCCTGGCCGATCACTGCCCTCCTGCCAGGGAACGCCCCGGTGCCGCGTCCCCCTCCCGCCGCATCGGGGCGTTTCCGCCCATCCCTCCTGCCGACTAGGGCACAGTTGCGGGTGTGCACGACATCAGCGGATCCCTGCGGCGCCAGTCGTTGCTGGTCGCGCTGGTCTGCGTTGTCTGCGACGCCGCCCTCTTCGCCCTCCGGGGCCCGCTCGGCGAAGCCGGCTGGCGCGCCTGGGCCGTTCTGCTCGGCGGGATCGCCGTCAACGCCGCCCTCGCCGGCCCCGCGCGGTACTCCGGGTGGGTCGCCCTCGCACACGCCCTCCTCTTCGCCGGCTCGCCGCTCCTTCTCTGCACCTGTCAGGGATACGTCACCGGGAACAACGCCGGCATCCTGATCGCCGGCTACCGGGCCGGGGCCTGGCTGCGCCCGAAACCCGCCGTCCTCGCGCTCCTCGCCCTGCTCGCCGGCGTCGTCGCCGGGTGCATCGAAGGCGGTGGGCGCACCGCGTCCGACTGGCGGCTGACCGCCATCAGCGTCAGCGTCAGCGGGCTCCTGCCGTGGCTGGTCGGCCGGTACACCACCGCCCGGCGCGCCTACATCGCCGACCTCGAGCGCGAAGCGGACGAACGCCGCCAGCACGAAGAGGAGGCCGTGCGAAGGGCCGTCACCGAGGAGCGCACGACCATCGCGCGCGACCTGCACGACGTCATCTCCCACCACGTCAGCGCCATCGGCGTGCACGCCGGCGCCGCCCGGCTCGGCCTCCCCGACGGCGTCGAGCCCGTGCGCAAGTCGCTCGGCGCGGTCGAGTCCGCGAGCCGGTCGGCGATGGCCGACCTGCGCCGCCTGCTCGACCTCCTGCACGCGGAGACCAACGCCGAGCAGCCCGGTCTCGACAACCTCGACGAGCTGGTCGAGACCGTCCGCGCGGCCGGCCTGCCGACCCGGCTGACCCTGCGCGGCGAACCCCGCGAGCTCCCCGGCTCGCTCGACGTCGCCCTGTACCGCATCGTCCAGGAAGCCCTGACCAACGCGCTGCGCCACGGCGAGGGCCCGGTCGAAGTGGAGCTGAACCACGGCCGCACCGAAGTCGTGCTCACGGTGACGAACGGCCTGCGCCCGGACCGCGCCACCCGGAAGGAGCACGCGCACCGCGGCCTGACGGGCATCCGCCAGCGCGTCACCCTGTTCGGTGGCCAGGTCTCCTACGGCGAAACCGGCGAGCACTGGCAGCTGCGCACGACCTTCCCGGTGGAGAGCACATGATCCGCGTCCTGCTGGCCGACGACCACGCGATGTTCCGCTCCGGGATGCGCGCGCTCCTCGACACCCAGCCCGACTTCACCTGCGTCGGCGAGGCGTCCGACGGCCGCGAAGCCGTCGCCGAGACCGCCCGCCTGCGCCCGGACGTCGCGGTCCTCGACGTCCGCATGCCCCGCCTCGACGGCCTCGCCGCGACCGAAGCCATCCTCGCCGCACCGGGCAACGACACCCGCGTCCTCGTGCTCACGACCTACGACGCCGACGAGTACGTCTATCGCGCGCTGCGCGCCGGGGCGAGCGGGTTCCTGCTGAAGAGCCTGGCGCCGGAGGAGCTGGTCGCGGCGATGCGGGTGGCCGCGCGCGGCGACGCGCTGATCGACCCGTCGGTGACCCGGCGGCTGGTCGCGAAGTTCGCGTCGGTGCTCGAGCCCGCGGCCGCCGAACCGCCCGAGCTGGCCCGGCTCACCTCCCGCGAACGGGAGGTCCTGCTGCTGATCGCCAACGCCTGCAGCAACGCCGAGATCGCGCGGCAGCTGCACGTCGGCGAGGAGACGGTCAAGACGCACGTGTCCCGCGTGCTGAGCAAGCTCGGGCTGCCCGACCGCGTGCACGCCGTGGTCTACGCCTACCGGCACGAACTCGTCCCGGGCGACCGGCCTGCCTAGACTGGCCGCATGAGGCGCTGGATCACCTTCGCGGTCGGGGTCGTGCTCGTGCTGGTCGGCGCCGTCTGGGTGCTGCAGGGCATCGGGGTGATCACCGGCAGCTTCATGACCGGGCAGAAGCTGTGGTTCCTGATCGGGCTCGTCGCGTTCCTGGCCGGCGTCGTGCTGGTCGCCGCGAACCTGACCAAGCGGCGCAAACCTACTTCGTGAAGATCTCGAAGATCGGGTAGCCGGGCGCGATCTCGCGCAGCTTCTCGTCGGACGCCTTGGCGTCGACACCGTCGAAGAACACGCCGACCTCGAACTTCCAGCGCTTGAGGTAGGCCCGCAGGATGCCCGGCTTCTCGTCGTCGCCCAGCTCGCGGAACGTGAACTCCTCGACGCGACGTCCGACGCGCAGCGTGCCCTGGCCGGCGGCGCGCAGGTTGCGCACCCACTGCGTCTCGCCGCGCGGGGCGACGAGGTAGCGCACGCCGTCGACGGTCAGCAGGTTGACCGGCACCGACCGCGGCTCGCCGCTCTTGCGGCCGACGACGGTCAGCACCCGGCTGCCCCACACGCTGAAGCCCATCCGGGTCAGCTTCGCGACGGCCTCGTTGAAGGCGTTGGTCGACTTCTTCGGCTCGATGTAGCGGGCGGCGGTCATGATGTCCTCCGAAGTTTTGGGAGAGCAGTGCTCTCGGTTAAGAGCAGTGAACACCCGAGCACCGCACACTGTCAAGAGCAGTGCTCTCTGTTTTGTGCGCTGCTCTCGTCATGGCACACTGATCCCCATGACCGCGACCCGGACCGCGCGCGAACGTGCCCGCGCCGAACTCACCCAGGAGATCAAGGACGAGGCCCGCCGCCAGCTCGCCGAGGTCGGCGCGCACGGGCTTTCGCTGCGCGCGGTGGCGCGGGAGCTGGGCATGGTGTCGTCCGCGCTGTACCGGTACTTCCCCAGCCGCGACCGGCTGCTGACCGACCTGATCGTCGACGCCTACAACGCGATCGGCGAGGCAGCCGAACAGGCCGACCCGGGCAAGGGCGCCCCGCGCGACCGGTGGCTCGCGATCTGGCAGGCGACCCGCGACTGGGCCCGAGCGCACCCGCACGAGTACGCGCTGATCTACGGCTCGCCGATCCCCGGCTACCAGGCCCCGCAGGACACCGTCGCGCCCGCGGCCCGCGTCGCGCTCGCCCTGGTCAAGGTCCTCACCCACACCGAACTGCGGGCCATCGACGGCGAAGTCCCGCCCCAGCTGCGCGCCCAGGCCGAGACGCTCACGAAGGCCCTCGGGATCATCGCCGGACCCGAAACCGTGGTCAGGCTGCTGATGGCGTGGACCCAGCTGTTCGGGGCGATCAACTTCGACCTGTTCGGGCAGTACGTCGGCAGCGTCGACCCCGCCGACGAGTTCTTCACCCACTCGGCGAAGCGGATGGCGGAGTTCGTCGGCCTCTAACGCGGCCAGGTCTCCAAGCAGCCGAGTCTCTAACGCAGCCAGGTCCGCAGCAGCAGCTCGACGGCGTCGGCGATCACCGTGTCGCTCGTGCCGTCCGGGCTCAGGTAGCGCTGCCGGAGCAGGCCGTCCTCCAGCGCGTGGATGACCAGCGCGAGGAACGCCGGATCGGCCGGCGGCTCGACCCCGCGGGCGGCGAACGTCTCCCGCACGCTCGCCTCGATCAGCTCGCGCGCGGCCCGCTCGGTCGCGCCCGCCGACGGCCGGGCCTCGGGGTTGCGCAGCGCGTACAGCGTCAGCTCGGTCCGCAGCGCGAACCACTCGGGCAGGTGCTCGGCACGCGCCGCGTGCCACTCCTTCAGCCGCGCCATGACGTCACCCTCGAGCGCGGCCACCTCCCCCGCCTCCTGTGACCGGCGCTGAGCCAGCAATGCCACGACCAGCTCGTGCTTGTCCTCGAAGTTGCCGTAGAACGCCCCGCGCGTGTACCCGGCGCGTTCGGCGATCTGCTCGACCGACGTGCCGTTGACGCCGCGCTCGGCGAACAGCTCCGCGGCCGCCGCGAGCAGCCGGTCTTTCGTCCGTTCGCGGCTTTCCGCCCGCGTCAGCCGCTTCCCCGTCACGGCCGAGACGGTACCGTCGGCCCGACGACATCGGCGGGAAGGCGGAGGCGACGTGACGGGGTGGGCCGGGAAGGTCGGCAGGATCCGGGTGATCGGGACCGGGGTGATGGGCCGCGGGATCGTCCAGCTCGCCGCGACCGCGGGGGTGACCGTCGAGCTCGCCGACGTCCGGCGCGAGGCCGTCGCCGAGGCGATCGAGCACGTCGGCGCGATGGCCGACAAGCTGGCCTCGAAGGGCAAGCTCGACGACGCGCAGGCGGTCAAGGACCGGCTGGTCGCGGTGGACGCGCCCGACGCGCCCGCGGACGGCGTCGACCTCGTCGTCGAGGCCGTCCGGGAAGACCTCGGAACGAAGCGGGCCCTGTTCGCCGGGCTCGAGCGCGTCTGTCCACAGGAGACGATCTTCGCAACGAACACCAGCTCGCTGTCGGTCACCGAGATCGCCGCCGAGCTGGCCGAGCCCGGCAGGCTGATCGGCCTGCACTTCTTCAACCCGGTGCCGCTGATGCGCCTGGTCGAGGTGGTCCCGGGCACGCGCACGCACGACTGGCTGCCCGCCGAGGCCCTCGAGCTGGTCAAGAGCTGGGGTCACGAGCCGGTGCTGGCGAAGGACGCGCCGGGCTTCCTGGTCAACCACGCCGGGCGCGGCCTCAACACCGAGGCGCTGCAGATCCTCGCCGAGGCGCTGGCCGAGCCCGCCGATGTCGACCGCGTCGCGCGGGACGTGCTCGGCCTGAAGCTCGGGCCGTTCGAGCTGCTCGACCTGACCGGGCTCGACGTGTCCCACGCGGTGCTGGAGAGCATCTGGAGCGGCTTCCACGGCGAACCGCGGCTGCGGCCGTCGTGGCTGACCCGGCCGCGCGTCGCCGCCGGCCTGTTCGGGCGCAAGAACGGCGAAGGCTTCTACTCCTACGCCGAGGGAAAGCAGCAGGTCATCGAGGAGCCGGCCGCGCCGCCGAAGCCGACGAGCCCGGTGTTCGCGGCGGACGAGCACCTGGGCCGCGTGCTGTCGGCGGCCGGCGTGCAGGTGGTGTCGGACGCGTACCCGGACGCGGTCCTGCTCGTCCCGCTCTACGGCGAGTCCACAGTGGAAGCGGGCACGCGCGCCGGGCTGCCGCTGGACCGCGTCGCCGGCGTGGATCCTTTGGGCGGCTACGAACGGCGCCTCACGATGTCGGTCCACCCGGGACTCGACCCGGCGGCGGGCCGCGCGGCCTGGGGCGCTCTGGCGGCGACGGGCCACCCGGTGACGGTCGTCCGCGACGGCCCCGCCCCGATCGCCCAGCGCCTCCTGGCCTCCATCGTCAACACGGCATGCTTCATCGCGGGCCAGAACCTGGCGTCCCCGGGCGACATCGACACGGCGGTCCGGTTGGGCCTCGGGTATCCGCGTGGCCCGCTGACCTGGGGAGACCTGGTGGGCGGCGACATCGTGCTGCGGATCCTGCGCGGACTGGCCGCGTCCACCGGGGATCCGCGGTACCGGCCGAGTCCGTGGCTGACCGAGCGGGTGGCACTCGGGCTGCCGCTGACGTCGGCCGGGACGACACCCGCGGCTCTGCGCTCCTGAGTCCACAGAGGACCCGAAACGGACGCGGGCCACCTCCGGAATCCCGGAGACGGCCCGCGTCTGTTCGTTCACTTCCTGACGACCACCGTCACCAGGGGCGGTCGACCGCCCCCGTCTGCGGCGTGTACGTGATGTAGCCGCCCTGGAAGTCGCTGCGGTACACCCCGTTCGTCACGTACTCGTCCGTCGTCGGGTACCGCAGGTACGACCGCTCCCAGCCGAGCGCCGCCCAGCGCTTGCGGATCTCGCCCTTGATCACGTGCGCGCCCGTCGCGTTCGTGAAGTAGATCGAGTGGTTGAAGCTGAAGTGGTTGAACCGGCCGACACCGTCCGGGGTCCCGTCTTCGTCGTTCGTCGGGTAGCCGAGCCCGCGCTCGTACCCGAACGCCGCCCACTTCTTCCGGATCTCGCCGTAGATCGCATGCGCGCCCGTCGCGGGCGTGTAGTAGATCGAACCGACGCCGGCGCCCTTGAGGAAGTGGTTGAAGCGGCCGACGCCGTCCGGGGTCCCGTCCTCGTCGTTCGTCGGGTAGCCCAGGATCTGGCCGTAGCCGAGCGCCGCCCACTTCTTCCGGATCTCACCGTAGATCGCGTGCGCACCCGTCGCGGCCGTGTAGTAGATCGAGCCCTGGTTGCCGCCGTTGTTGAAGTCGTTGAACTGCGCACCGTCCGCATTGGACGCGGTGTCGGTCGTCGGCGGGCCGAGCTTGGTGAGCCCGCCCATGGCGACGTACTTGTCCAGCACCGGACCGGTGAGGAACTTCGTCCCGCCCACGGCACTCCAGTACAGGCGGCCGTTGGCGTACGCCCGGTAGTGGACCGCGCCGTCGGTGACCTCGGCCGCCGTCGGCGCCCCGAGCTTCGCCTGCAACGCCGGGTCGGCGTTGTAGCGCTGGTCGATCGGGGTCGCGTAGTTGGCCGTCAGCGCCAGATCGCCCGTGCCGATCGTGATGACCCACGTGGTGTCCGCCGGTCCGCCCTGCCAGCCGGTGAACTTCGAGACGCCGTCGGTGCCCAGCGGCGCGGCCTCGATGTCGAAGCTGGCGCCCTCGGTCACCAGCGCCGTGCTGACACCGCCCTCGACCGGGATGCTCAGCGCCGCGGGCTGCGTGCTGAGCAAGGTGATCCGGTGCTGGCGCGGCATCGCCGTGTACGTCTTGGACGTGGTGACGCCCGCACTGTCGGTCACCGTCGCGGTGAACTCCATCCGGGAGTCCGGGTGCTCGGTGAACGGCTGCGCGAAGCTCGCCCCGGTGCCGCCGGCGCCGGGGTGCGAGTGGCAGGTCGCCTCGCTCGGGCAGTGCCGGACCGCGGTGGTCCACGTGATCGGCAGCGTGCCGTCCTCGGCGTCGGTCGCCGTGGCGCTCAGGTCGACCTGCTGGCTGACCGCGAACGTCGCGGTGTCCCCGGGCGTGGTCACCGTGAGCTGCGGGGTGTGGTTGCCGGGCGCGACCTTGATGTCGGTCGTGCCGGTGAGACCCAGCGGGTCCCGGACCGTCAGCTTCGCGGTGAACGACTCGGTGCCCGCCGCGTACTGGTGGCTGGTGGTGGGCCCGGCGTTGGCCGCGGTGGTCCCGTCACCGAAGTCCCAGTCGTACTTCAGCAGGTCGTTGTCGTAGTCGACCGACGTCGAGCCGTCGAAGGACACCGTGCGGGTGTCCGGGTCGGTGGTCGTCGTGGCCTTGGCGACCGGCGCGGTGTTGCCCGCCGAGTAGCTCAGCCGGCGCAGGTTGCCGCTGAGGATGTCGGCGTAGACGATGTCGCCGTTCGGCGCCGCCGCGAACTTGACCGGGCCGCCGATGCCGGTGAAGACCGGCGGGTTCTCCGGGGCCTGCGTGAGCTTGCCCTGGTCGTCGTAGCGCAGGGTCCAGATCTTGTTGGTCACGTAGTCGCCGAAGAAGTACGAGCCGCGGTAGGACGCCGGGTAGCTGGATCCGTTGTAGACGATTCCGCCGGTGACGCTGTTGCCCTGCATCGTGCCGGCACCGTGCTGGTACTCGAAGATCGGCGCCTGGTTCGGCACACCGGCGCAGCCCGCGAGAGTGCTGTAGCCCGAGACCGGGTGATTGCCTTCCCAGCACGGCCAGCCCTGGTTGGATCCGCGCTGGACGACGTCGACCTCTTCCCAGACGTTCCAGCCGACGTCACCGACGACCGGCAGGCCGGAGTTCGAGTCGATGGTCATCCGGAACGGGTTGCGGAACCCGCGCGCGAAGACCTTGCTGGCGGTCGACGCCGGGTTGGCCGCGTCGTAGTACGGGTTGCCCGGCACGCCCTTGCCGTCGGCGGCCAGGTGGAAGATCTTGCCGTACGGCTGGTTGATGTCCTGCGAGCGCAGCGCGCCCGCGTCCACCTTTTCGAAGTCGGCGTTGTCGCCGATGGACAGCCACAGCGTGCCATCGGCGGCGGGGACGACGCCGTTGATGCCGTGGACTTCGTAGATGCCCGGCACCTCGAACAGCGCCTGCTCGCCGGACAGCGACGCGGGCGCGCCGGCCGCGTCCAGGCCCACGGTGAACTTCGAAAGCCGCATGACGAAGCCGCCGGTGACGTTCAGCGAGCGCGTGACGTAGATCGTGTGCGACGTCGCGTAGTCCGGTGCGACGGCCAGCCCGACCAGGCCGATGTCACTGATCTCGCGGGTCGGCAGCGTCGCGATGGTCCGCGGCGTCCCACTGGTCGGAACCCACTGGACACGGCCGTTCTTCGCCGTGGCGAGGACGGACTGGTCCGGCAGGTACGCGAAGTCGGTGAGCTGGAGCTTCCCCGCTCCGGTGTCGGTGTCCCGCAGGACGAACCCCGGCGGGAGCGTGGTCGCCGCTGCCGCCACCCCCGTGGTCACGACGGGCAGCAGCGCCCCTGTCAACACCGTCGCCACGAAGGCGTGACGTAGTGCTCTGAGCTTTCCCAAGGCCATTTGGCCCCCCTTCCCAAGCGATCACTTATCGCCTGAGCAAGGGGGCCAGTTGCACTCGGCCGCGTGAATTTATCTGTTCGTGACCTACTGTCCGTGTTGGCCGGTCTGTGATTAGGGGACAACCTGCACGACATCACCGATATGCAGGGTGGTGAAGAACTTCAGCGACGCGCTCGCCGACAGGTGGATGCAGCCGTGCGAGTACACCGACAGGCTGCCGGTGTGGAAGGCGTCGCCCGGGTAGAAGAACACCGAGTTCGGCATCGGCGCGTTGTCGAACTCCTTCGACAGGTGCACCTTTTCCTTCGACAGCACGTGGAACGTGCCGGTCGGCGTCGCGTAGCCCTTGCGGCCCGGCAGCATCGGCACCGGCCCGTAGACGACCTTGCCGCCCTGCAGGATCCACGCCTTGTGCGCGGAGATGTCGACGCAGGCGGCGGTGCCCGGCGCGGCGGCCGCGGCGGCGCACGGGACGCCGGGGTTGGCCGCCGGAGCGACCGGCTTGGGCTTGGGCTTCGGCTTGGCCGAGGTGCTGGTCGGCGCCGGCTTCGTGGTCGACGGCGTCGGGGTCGGGGTGGCGCTGGTCGTCGTGGTGGGGGCCGCGGTGGTGCTCGACGTGGTCGGCGCCCCGCCTCCCGTACCCGCGGCGGCGACGGCCCCGCCGCCCGCGTTCGGCGTCGCCGCCCCACCCCCGGAGCAGGCGGCCAGCACGAACGCGGTGGCCAGCGCGGCCGCTCCCGCCAAAAGCCTCTTCACGATCCGTTACCCCCATACTCGATCATCGCTTGTGGACACCCGTAAAGACGGCGGTCACCCGTTCGAGGTTCGTCCGCGAAGGTCACGATTTGGGTAGCCCGGACGGGTGGCGTCTCCACCCGCGGGTTGACCCCCGGTTCCACCCGGGCCCGGTCCCCACGCCGACGATTCCGCCGCGCCGTTCGCCGAAGCTGGGAGCACCTCGAAACCAAGGAGCCCGCAATGCCCAGCGCAGCGAACGTCCTGCTCTACGCGGTCATCGCCGCCTACGTCCTCTACAAGGTCGTCTACAAGCAGATCCGCGGCACGCTGCTCACCCGCCGGACCCTGGTGCTGATGCCGCTGATCCTGGTAGCCGTCGGCGCCTACCTCGCCGCGGAGGCCCTGCCGGGCGCGTCGCCCGCCGAACTCGGGCTGCTCGGCGCCGATCTCGTCGTCCTCGCCGGCCTGGGCGTGCTGCGCAGCACCACGACGACGCTCACCGAACGCGACGGCACGACGTTCCAGAAGGGCTCGGCCGTCACCGTCGGGCTGTGGCTGCTGACCATCGCCGTCCGGGTGGGCCTGGTGGCGCTGGGCACCGCGCTCGGGGTCGCCGGCCCGCTGACGTCGGCGTCGATCGCGCTCACCCTGGGCGTCAGCATCGCGGTGCAGAACGCGACGACCTACTCCCGCATCCAGCGGCGCGGCCTGCCGCTCGCCGACCGGCCGGCGGCGGCGCTCAGCCGCTGACGCGCCCCAGCATCCGCGCGTACATCCGGCCCGGGCTGGGCACCGACGGCGGCACCAGGAACCCCGGCAGCGGGGGCAGCTCACCGACGAACGCGCCGAGCCGGTCGTACAGCGCGGCCGCCCCGGGTGGCCGCGCTTCGGGATCCTTCGCCAGCGTCTCCGCGAGCAGCGCGTTGAGCTGCTTCGGGACTCCCGCCACCGGCGGCGGCAGCTCCTTGACCTGCCGCTCGAACACGGCGTACGCGGTGGGCCCGTCGAAGAGCCGCCGCCCGGTGAGCATCTCGTGCAGCACGCACCCCAGCGCGTACAGATCGCTTCGCGGTTCGGCGCCGCCGCGCTGGATCTGCTCGGGCGCCATGTACGACGGCGTCCCCAGCAGCTGCCCGGCCCGCGTGAACTGCGCGGCGTCGGCCTCGCGCAGCACCGCGAGCCCGAAGTCCATCACCTTGACGCCGCCGTCCGGCCCGAGCATCAGGTTGGACGGCTTGAGGTCGCGGTGGCACACCGCGAGCGCGTGGGCGGCGGTCAGCACCGCGCACGCCTGCGCGGCGATCGCCGCGGCCCACGGCACCGGCAGCGGCCCGTGCTCGGCGAGCAGGTCGGCGACCGTCACACCGTCGACGAACTGCATGACCTGGAACAACCGGTCGTCGTGGGTGCCGTAGTCGTACAGCGTCGGCACGCCGGGATGGTCGAGCGTCGCGAGGATCCGTGCTTCACGCGCGAAGCGGGCTTCGAGTTCTTCGTCCCGGCCCGGCAGCCTGAGCAGCTTGATCGCCACGCGCCGGCCGAGCCGCCGGTCGCGCCCGCCGTGCACCGCGCCCATCCCGCCGCGCCCGAGCGGCAGCTCGTCGAGCTCGTAGCGGTCGGCGATCAGCATCCGTTCCCCTATCGGCCCGGTGTGAGCCGTCCTTCGACAAGTCCCGCGAAGCCTAGCCGGACCAGCTCACGGCCCGTTTCGGCCGTCTCGCGCAGGACGGCGTCGAACTCGGCGAGCCGCCGGAAGACCTGGCCGTACTCGCGCTGGACGCCGATCGCGACCCGCGGGATCCGCACGCGCCTGCTGTCGATGCGCGTCGACGCGGACGCGGCGGGCAGGTCGGCCGCGCGCAGGCAGCCGGCCAGGAAGTCCGCGTCCAGCCGGTCCGGGTCGACGCGGTACACGGTGAGCCCGGGCCCGACCGGTTCCGGTGGTCCACTGTGGACGTACGCGATCCCGGTCACGGACGCGACGACGTCACCGGCTTCGGCGTTCGGGTGCTCGGCGTCGGCGCGGGCCGCGTGCTTGACCTCGACGACCCCGGCCTTGACCAGCTCGCCGATCGTCGTGAACGCCGGTTCGGTGTCGGCGGCTTCCAGCGCCGGCAGCCGCGGGGCCAGCGCGGCGAACCGGCCCCGCACGGCCTGGAAAGCTTGGCCGAGGTCCTCGTCACGGCCGCGGCGCCGGGCCGGCGTGAGGTCGACGTCGTCGTCGAGCAGGTCGATGATCCGGACGCCGGATTCGGGGTGCTCGCCGAACTCCCGCCACATCTCGTCCACTGTGGACAAATCCTCCCCCGCCTCCGCCAGCAGGACGGTGGACGGCGGACGCTGCCCGGGCACCGGCCGCCGCAGCAGCCAGAGGTCGGGGCCGGCCGGCGTCAGCGTGACGACCGCGCGCACCGCGCCCGCGCGCAACAGGTTGCCGCGGATGCGCTTCCCGCTGCGCCGCCCGGCCGCCGCGCCGGGCATCAGGATCGCCACCGTGCCACCGGGTTCGACGTGGGCGAGGCAGTGCTGCACCCACGCGAGTTCGGGCTCGCCACGCGGCGGCAGGCCGTACTCCCAGCGCGCGTCGCCGACGAGTTCGTCGTGTCCCCAGGCCCGTTCGTTGAACGGCGGGTCGCACAGCACGGCTTCGGCGGTCCGGCCGGCGAAGGCGTCTTCGCGCAGCGCGTCGACGGCGTGGACCTCGGCCTCGATGCCGCGCAGCCGCAGCCGCACCGTCGCGATCGAAGCCGTCATCGGGTCACTGTCCTGACCCAGCACGGTTTTCGCGCCGCTCGCCAGCGCGAGGGCGCCGAAGCCGCACGCCGGGTCGAGGATCGCCGAAACCGGGCCGGCGAGCCGGGCCATCAGCTCGGCGACCGGCTCCGGGGTGGCCGACAGCCGCCGCGAATGCGCTTCGAAGTACCGGCGGCACAACAGCTCGAACGACTCCAGCGGCCCGGCGCGATGGGTCATCTCGCTGAGCAGGGCGAGCAGCTCGGGGTCGTCGAGCTTGCTGTCGAAAGTGTCGAGGATTCCGGCCTGGAAGGCGAAGAAAGCACCCGCGCGGCTCACGCGCTCGGCGAGGCCGAGGTCGTCGCCCAGGGCGCGCAGGCGCTGCCACGCGCGTTCGCCGGCGGACAGCTCGAACTTCTTGCCGCGGGCGCGGAACCAGCCGGCGACGGCGGACAGGCCGAACAGCGGGCTCGACGCCGTGCCGCCGACGGGCGGCGGGAAGTCCGGGTAGCGACGGCGCCAGTTGCTCACCGCGGCCCGGCCGACCCCGGCGAGCCGCGCGATATCGGCCGCGCTGACCGTGGCGTCGTCGTCCATGGCGGGCACTCTATCGGAGGGTGCTCCATTCAGCCGGATTGCTTGTGAACTCAGTCAACCAATGCTTTCATGGGGACATGACACACGATCGGTACGTCCTGCGGTACGCCGCGGGGTCGGACGTCGGCCGGCGACGCCGGGTCAACGAGGACTCGCTGTACGCGAGTTCCCGTCTGCTCGCCGTCGCCGACGGCATCGGTGGCCAGCCGCACGGCGAAGTCGCCAGCGCGACCGCGGTCGACGTGCTGCGCGAGCTCGACGTCGACCTCCGGCGGATGGACCTCACGGGCGTCGACCTGGCCGCGACCCTGGCCGGCGTGGTCAAGTCGATCGACCAGCGGCTGACGGAGGTCGCTGCCAACGAGCCGGCGACCGTCGGCATGGGCACGACCCTGACGGTACTGATGTTCGACGGCGTCGAGTTCGCGGCGGCCCACGTCGGCGACTCCCGCGGGTACCTGCTGCGCGAAGGCGGCCTGCGCCGGCTGACCCGCGACCACACGCTCGTGCAGGCCCTGGTCGAGGACGGCCGGGTCGCGGCCGAGGACGCGGCCTCGCACCCGCGGCGTTCGCTGCTGATGAAGGCCCTGCAGACGACGGGCTCCAGCGACCCCGACATCTGGACGTTCAAGGCGAAGCCAGGCGACCGGTACCTGCTCTGTTCGGACGGCCTGAGCGGCCCGGTGACCGAGGCGACCATGCGCGACGTCCTGGCGGCGATCCCGGACCCGGCCGAGGTGATCCCCGAGCTGATCCGCCTGGCCAACGAAGGCGGCGGCCCGGACAACATCACCTGCGTGGTGGCCGACATCGTCCCGGCGCCCCGCCCCACCGACGGCTGAGACCCACCTTCAGGTCCCGGGACGGCCATCCGGTATCGTCTCCTGCGGAGGATTGGCCGAGCGGCCTAAGGCGCACGCTTGGAAAGCGTGTTGGGTTCACGCCCTCGCAGGTTCGAATCCTGTATCCTCCGCACTTGAACAGGCGAAACGCCGGGCCGCGCGCCCGGCGTTTCGTCGTTCCGCTCCGGAAATCGGTGGCCTGCCCCGAATCCGCCCGCACGCGCACCTGCCCGTGCGGTTGCTCGGCCGCCCCGCCGCTGCCCGAAATGTGAAATGTCTTTCGAGCGATTGCCGGACAAATTCGCTCGTCCACAGGGAGTTACCAGTAGGGCTGAACGCAGCCCGTTGCTCCGGTCGCGCTAGTCTCACCCCAACCCGAGCCCGACGCTTCCAGAAAGGCCAGCAGTGGCACGAAAACCGCTCTGACCTGGGGTAGCGCCGGCCAGCGACTTCAGTGTGCAAGAGACGTGCCAGGTCAACCCCGGCACGCACCGTGATCGGCCCGGCCCCGGACGTTCCCACGTCCGGGGCCTTGCTGATTCCAGGCCCGTGATCACTCCGCACAGTCAGATGATCACGCTGAGTCGTTGGATCTGTTTCAATGGATTCGCCCCCGTACGACCGACGAAATTTCGAGGAGTAGAGGCCCGATGGCCGGAGTCGAAGAGATCCGCGCTGGCATCGCGCTCGCCAATGAAAAGGCGTCCGCGAGCATCGCCGCCCTGCAGCAGGCAGCGCAGTCTCTCGAAGAAGCCCAGCAGTCGCTCGCACAAGCGACGCAAGGCAGCAGCCAGCACGAAGTGAGCCAGGCACACGGGTTGCTGGCGGAGGCACTGCAAGGCATCAACGGCTTGCAGAGCACGGTCCAAGCAAGCATTTCCTCCGCCGACTCCTACTCGGCGCGTCTCTAGCCGGATGTCGCTTGCCGAACTCCACCAGCTGCTCACCGCCGCCGTGGCCGGGCTCGCCGACGCGCGCGCCCACTCCGAGCGGGCCACAAGCCTGCTCGGCGAAGCCCGGCAAGCTCTCGTGGACGCCCAGGCCAAGGCCGATCCCTGGCTTCCTTCGCAGTACGCGCAGGCCGGCGAGGGGCTGGATCAGCTCCTCGTCCGCCTGGCCGCTGCCGAAGATCTGGTGAGCGGATACCGGTCGCGCCTGTAATCCTTTTGGGGACACCTTTCTTGGGGACGCCGATGGCCAACAAAGCAGCCGAGCAACGCAACCGCGTCGAAACCGCACTCGACCGGGTCCGCCACCAGATCGGGCTGGTCCTGGGCGCGGCGGCCGGTGCGCGCCAAGCCGCGGAGGCCGACCTCGCCAAACTCGAGCTGGAGCGCGACATCGTCCGCGTCGGCATGAACCACGCCACTCCGGAACAGCAGAACGAGTGGTCCCGGCACCCCGCCGCGCACGAAGTGTTCGGCGCGCTCGGCAGTGTGCGAAGCGCTTTCTACGTCGACTGGGGTCAAGGCCCTTCGACGCTGCGCGAACTCGTCTCGCAGAACGCACCCGGCCCGGCCGGGCTGCCACCGGGTGACTGGCTCGGCCGCGTCGGCCACAACGCCGGCATCACCTCGCCCGGCCTGTGGCGCGTCGGCTCCGCGACGGCGGCCGGCGGCGACGCCACCCGCACGTTCGACGTCGCCGTCCCGCTCCTCGACGAGTCGCACCTGGCGATCACGTCGGCGCCGAAGACGCGCCCGACCATCGACGGCATCGTGCAGAACCTGCTGATCCGCGTGCTCTCGACGTTCGAACCGGGTGCCGTGCGCGTGCACCTGTGGGACATCGGGCAGCTGACCGCGATCCTGCCCGACCTCTACCCGCTGAGCCGCACGAGCGCGCTTTCCCTGTACGACCCGGGCCGGCTCGAGGACCTCCTCGACGAGCTGGCCGGGCACATCCGCCGCATCCACGCGACCGGGATGCAGGCGGGGCACACGTCGCTGCGCGAGCTGCGCGTCGCCCGGCAGGAGCGGGTCGAGCCGTACCGCATCGTCGTGCTGTACGGGAACGGCGAAACCCTCGAGCCGGAGCGCGCCCGCGACCTCAAGCGCGTCGCGAGCGGTGCGCTGGCCGCGGGAATCTGCCTGATCATGATCGACGTGCCGACCGCCGTGAGCGCGTCGGTCGAGACGCTCAGCCTCATCGACGACCGGCACGCGATCAGCAGCATGACCGGCACCGACCTGGTCGTCGACCTCGATCCGCCGATGCCGTCGGGGCAGGTCATCCGGGCCGCCGACCGGATCGCCGCGGCGCTGATCGCCAAGCAGGGCGGACCGCGGTCGTTCGACGACCTGCTGCCGGCCGAGCTCGGGCACGAAAGCTCGGCGCGGGAGCTGCGCGCACCGGTCGGGTTCTTCGAGGGCGAGCCGGTCGAGGTCGTCATCGGCGACGCGAGCCCGCACGTCCTGATCGGCGGGCCGTCCGGTTCGGGCAAGACGAACTTCCTGTACGCGCTGCTCGGCAGCCTCGCGGCCCGGTACGACCCGAACGAGCTGGCGCTGTACCTGCTGGACTTCAAGGAAGGCGTCTCGTTCGCCGGCCTGGCGCCGGGGCGCAAGGACGCGAGCTGGCTGCCGCACGCGCGGCTCGTCGGCGTCAACGTCAACACCGACCGCGAGTTCGGCCTGGCGCTGCTGCGCTTCCTGGCCGACGAGCTGCGGCGCCGGTCCGCCGCCGCGAAGGAGCACGAGGTCACCAACCTCGCCGACCTCCGCGAAGCCGACCCCGGCGGGCACTGGCCGCGGATCGTCGCCGTGATCGACGAGTTCCAGTACCTGTTCGCGGGCCGCGACCAGGTGACGGCGACGGCCACGCAGCTGCTGGAGGACATCGCGCGGCGCGGCCGGTCGCAGGGCATCCACCTGGTGCTGGCGAGCCAGGACGTCGCCGGCATCGAGGCGTTCTGGGGCAAGCCGGCGGTGTTCGAACAGTGCACGCTGCGCATCGCGATGCCGAAGGCGCGGCGCGTGCTGGCCGAGACGAACAACGCCGCGGTCTCGGCGCCGAAGTGGCACGGCGTGATCAACCACGACTCCGGCGTCGCGCACGGCAACCAGCTCGCCCACATCCCGGACGCCAGCAGCAAGAACGTGTTCGTCCGGCTGCAGCACCGGTTGTGGGAGGAGTACCAGGGCCGGTTCCCGCGCCCCCGCCTGTTCGACGGCGCGCATTCGCCGGTGCTGGAACAGTTCTCGGCGTATCTCGACCTGAAGCCGAACTCGCGGCCGCGGGCCCTGCTGGGGCAGTCGATCGACGTCGCCGAGGCCGCGTGCAGCGTGGAGCTGCCACGGGCGCCGGGCCGCAACGTCGCGGTGCTCGGGTCGGCCACCGCCGAAGCACTGTCCATCATGGACTCGGCGGCGCGCTCGCTGTCGCGGCAGTACGAGCCGGGCGAGGTCGAGTTCGTGCTGAGCTGCCCGATCGAGGCCTGCGCCCCGGCGGCACTGGAGCTGACCGAGCGGCTGCGCGCCGACGGCCACGCGGCCACGCTGGTCGACGACCTGACCGGCGTCCTGGAGTCGATGACGGGCTCGATGTCCGGCGGCGCGAAGATCCTGCTCCTGTACGGGGTGGACGCGGCGCTGCCGACGTTGGAAGTGAAAGCCGTCGGGCAGCTGAAGAGCGGCCTCGACCACCTGCGGCTGGTGCTCAAACACGGGCCGGGCCACGGCATCCACACGATCGGCTGGTGGCGCAGCATCGCCCGGCTCAAGGACACGCTCGGCTTCGCGGGCACCGACGACATCGGCACGTGGGCGGCGCTCGACGTCCAGGGCAACGAGCTGTCGCCATTCGCGGCGGGCCAGGTGGTGCACTGGTCGCCGCGGCCGGGCCGCGCGTTGTTCTTCGACCGCACGACCCACGGCGCTCCCGAAGTGATCATCCCGTTCCAGCGCCCGGAGAACGCACAGTGACCGACGACGGCGCCACCGCGGCCATGCGGTACAAGGAAATCATCGCCCTGTCCCGGGGCTCGGCGGAGAACCTGCGCGAATGGGAGCTGGCGCGCGCCGAAGCGCTGACGGGAGAGATCGAGGAAGCCCAGACGGCGATCGAGGTGGCGACCGAGCGCGAGGCCCGCGCGGCCGAGCGCGCGACGCGCTGGTGGAAGATGGCGCTGCACAACATCCAGGGCCTGCTCTGGCTGGACCCGGGCGACGAGCCCCGCCCCGTCCTGACCGCGCGCCCGGCGTATCTGGAGCGGTACCTCGAGGAGGTCAAGCCCAGTTACCAGGAGCTGGTGCAGGCGGTGCTGAGCCTGGGGTGGCGCGCCAAACGAGCGGCGCCGAAGCGGGGAGAGCAGCCGCCGGTCTAGCCTGCTCAGACATCGAACACCGTGTCGTAGGGCTCGTCGTCGGTGGGAGCTTGCCTGCGCTTTGGCTGCGGTTGCGGTGCTCGCCGTGGCGGCTGCGGCTGCGGTCGCTCGGCGAGCCGTCCCCCGGCAGCCGCGGCTTCCCGGATGGTGGCCGTGACGGTCCGGCTGAGCGTGACGGCGTCGAACCGCATGGCTTCGGGCGCTAACCGCACTTCGCTCACGACGCCACCGGGCCCGGCAAGGACGGTGACGGACCGATCCGGCGATGTCACGGTGGTGTGGTCGCCCCCGGCGATACCGGCAAGGATGCGCTGGTTGTCGGCCTTGCGGTCCTCGATCTGCCTGAGCTGCCAGCGCATTTCCTCGATGAGCTGCGCGTTGCTCATACCACCCTCCCCGGCAGGTGTGGTGTGTAGACGAACTCGTAGTACCGGCCGAAGCGGTGTTCGACCATGGAGTAGCCCCGGCTCCGCGCGACCCAGAGGAGGTCGGCTTTCGCCACGCCGAACTCCACCGTCCGGATGCTCACGCGGCTCCGGCCGTCGAGCTGGGCGGCCAAGCGATTCAGTTGCTGTTCGCGCGGCTGGCCGCGCCGCGAGAGCCGGATGATGACGATCGTCAACGCGCCGGCGAAGGCAGCCCCGCAGACCAGGATCGTGAGCAAAGCGATCCAAGGCCCGGCCGAGTTGCTCGCCTCGCGGGACAGTGCGATCACTGCGCGGCCTCCTCGCTGCGGAGGCTCCAGGCCACCCTCGCCGTCGCTTCGGCGACAGCAGGCCAAGCGTCTTCGGACTCCGCGACCACCGACAGGATGACTACGGACCGGCCGTCCGGCAGGGGGATCTGGTACTCCGCCTTGGTCTGGGTGGAGACGTCGCGGTCGGGCAGGTGCAGCTCAGCTCCGCTGATCGCGACGATCGCCGGGCCGATCGGGAGGCGCACCGGCTGGACCACCGCACGCTTGTGCCGGCTCCGGTACTGCTCGGCCATGGCCGCCACCATGACGTCCGGGCTGCCGGGCGCCGACTCCGGCCACTGCACCACACCCAGCGTCAGAGTCGCGACGTCACCCTTCCGGGTACCGACCGCGAACTTGCCGAAGACGCGGATGCCGTTGGCCTGCATGGTCGGCACCAAGGCCATCAGGTAGCTGCCGAACTCCTCGACGGACGTCCCGGCTCCGGCCGCGGCGTCCTCCGCGATGGACCAGGCGTGCCCGCGGTTCATCTTGTCGTCGGCGCCCACCGGCATGCCCGCGAACCCCGGCGGCAGATCGATTTCGAGAGGCATCAGTTCCACACCTCGTCTTCCGCCCGCGCGCGCCGGCGATCCGGTGCGTTGTCCGCCTTCGCTCCAGCTTCAGCAGCATTCCAATACGCCACACCCGCCGGAGAAACGAACGAAGCAGCGGCCTGGGTCGCGTCCTTCGGCACCCAGTAGTTCACAAGGTCGCCGATCGGCCCCTCGAAGCTCACCCCCGCCGCCCGCGCGCCTACGTCGAGCTTGAGCTGGGTATCGAGTGCGCCGTAGCCGATGCCCTTCATCGCGGCCTCGACTCCCGGTGGGGCGAAGGTGCCGACCAGCGAAGTCACCGCACCGAGCCCGTCGAAGATCAGGGTCTCCGTAGCGACATCGGCACCCGCCAGCTTGGCCGTGGCGTGGCCGGCGAGCGCTGCCACCCCGAAGCCGGTCGCGACCGCTCCCACGATTTCCTTGGCGGGATCAGGAAGGAACTCACCAACGAGCCCGAGGGCATTCCCGATGTCGCCCGACACGTCCGAGACCTTGGCGATCACCTCCGCGTGATCCTGGACGAAATCCCACGCCTCATCCACGCTGTCCGCGAGGGTGTTCGACAAGTCGACAAGTGCCCCGCCGACGGCGTCGGTCAGCTGGTCGAGGAGGTCCGGCTCGTCCGGCGCGAGTTCCTTCGCCTTCCGCAGCGCCTCGGCGACCCCGGCCGCCGCCTCCGTGTGCTCCTGCTGGAGCTGCTTCGCCGCGTCTTGGACGTTCTGGCAGCCGTCGATCGCGGCCTGGAGCTGGTGGCCCGCGTTGTCCAGCAGGCGCTGGGCGATCTGCAGTGACTGCTGGTCCGGGAACGTTCGGTCGGCCAGGGCCAAGTCCGGGTTCGCACGCGCCTGCTCGGCCGCCTTCGCCGCCGCCTCCGCCCGGGCCTCCAGGTCGGCCGCGCGTTTCTGCAGTTCCCCGAGGTCCCGGGACCAGTCTTCGAGCGCGTCCGCGGCTTGGCCCATCGACTTCGCCGCGCCCTCGAGGTACTGCGGCAGCGGGCCGATGCGCCTCGCGAACGCCTCGCTCGCTTCGCCCTGCCAGATGCCCTGCTTGCGGACGATCTGCCGCAGCGAGTCGTCGGCCTCGGTCAGGTCGCCGCTCACCAAGCGGTACTTGCCGGCCAGGTCGGTGACGCCGTCGAGGTCGCCGGGCGCCGGGTCGAAGCCCAGGGCCGGGAAGTCGCGGGCGCTCACCGGTCGAGGCCGTTCAGGATGTCGGTGATGCCGCCGGTCGCGCCGCCGCCGACCATGCCGCCGCCGGGATCCCCGCCCTTGTGTTCGGCCAGGTCGTTGCCCCCGGGCACCCCGCCCGTCACCCCACCACCCACCACGCCACCGCCGAGGCCCGCGCCCGGCTCCTCGCCCTCGGCCTGGTCGTCGATGCCCGGCACGCCGCCGGTGACTCCCCCGCCCACCATGCCGTCGTCGCCCAGCACGGTGCCGAACGAGCCGCCGCCGACCGGGTCTTCGCCGCTCGGCCGGCCGGCCCCGGGGTAGTTCCCACGCTGCGCGTGTGGCTCAGCCGGGTCGTCGTCGCCCAGCACCATCGAGCCGAACTTCTTCAGCTCGCCGCCGAACTCGGCCTCGATCCGCTCGTACTTCTCCTTCGCCACCTTCAGCCGCTCACTGATCTCCGAAGCCGCCTCGCCGAGCCGTCCGATCCCGTACCCCCACGCCTCCTCGAACTCGACCCCCGCCTGCCCCAGCTCCGCCGTCCCCAACGATCCGAACGCTCCGCCGCCGCCGAGCTTCCGGTTGGCGCCGGCCATCTTGTCCGCCGCCGTGCCGAGGTCGTCGATGAGCTTGCCCAGCTCGCCGGCCTTCACCGCGTACCCGTCCACGCCACCCTCCCCTGTGGTCCCGTCACCAGTAAAGACGGCAGCACCCGCGATGCGGTTTCCCCATCACCCGATGGTGTGGCACAAAAAAAGCCACCACCGGGCAAGCGCCCGGTGGTGGCCTTCGTCGAACGAGACTTACGGGAAGTACTTCCCCAGCACCTGCTCGAGGTAGTCGAGCAGGTCGTTGAGCGCGTCCTGGATCGGGTTGCCGGCGCTCGGCCGGAACCGGATCACCTGCGGGTCGTGGTCGCTGGCCTGGTCGGCGAACTCCGCGTTGATGTGGACGACGTCGTAGTCGACCCCGCGCGGCGCCTTCGACGCCAGGATGTGGTCCAGCACCTGCGACTGGCCCTCGAACACGTAGCTGTACCGCTCGGCTTCCGGCACCGACGCGATCAGGTCCTTCAGCGCGCCACCGGCGGTGAGCGTCTGGACTGCGGGCGAGAACGGGTAGTCGTTCAGGTCACCCGCCACGACGATGTTCGCGTTGCGATCGGCCGAAAGCAACGAATCGACGAACCCGCGCAGCACCGTCGCCTGCTTCGCCCGCTGCACCTCGGAACTGCGCACCGGCGGCTGGAACCGGCCGTGCGTCGGCTGGTCACCGCCCTTGGAGTTGAAGTGGTTGGCGATGACGAACACCGTGCGGCCCTTGAAGACGAACTCGCCGGCGAGCGGCTTGCGGCTGGCTTCCCAGGCCTCGTTCGCCGGGTCGACGCGGCCCGGCGACGCCGTCAGGTGCGTCTTCCCGTGCTCACGGACGACGCCCACGGGAGAAGTCGACGTCCCACCCGGACGATCCACAAAGGACACGCGAGCCGGGTTGAACAGGAACGCCACGCGGATGTTGCCGCCCGGCTGGCCGCCGTCCTCGTCGTTCACCGGGTCGATCGAGCGCCACTGGTAGCGCGGGCCGCCCTTGGCCACGATGGCGTCGGTGAACTTCTGCAGCGTCTGATCCGCCGCGACCGTGCCGTCGTCGGTCGCGCCCGTGTTGTCCTGGATCTCCTCCAGGGTAACGATGTCCGGCGTCGCCAGGTGCGTCACGACCGCCTCGCCGAGCCGGTCGTACTTCGCCTGCGGGTCGCCCGGCGCCAGGTTCTCGACGTTGTACGTCGCGACCGCGAGCTCTCCCGAACGCTGCTTGCGCGTCGACTCGGCCTGCAGCCCGTTGTCTTTTTCGGTGCCGAGCACGCTGGCGAACAGCGTGTAGCCACCGAAGTTGCTGTACTCGACCGGGCCGGAGGTCGTGCCGGTCAGCACGTCACCGACGTTCAGCTTCGGGAACGGCCGCTGGTCGAACGGGATCAGCGACGACACCTTCATGACGCCGCTGTTCAGCTGGTCGTATCCCAAGTAGACACTGCCGCCGCGCACGGACTCGTGCTGGTCCGGCTTGGACGTCACGTACAGCTCGTTGAACGAGTTCGACGGGCCGACGACCCGGGCGTCGCTGACCGAAACGATCTCGCTTTCGTGCGACTCCCAGAAGTCCAGCGCGTACTTCGCCGGCTCCAGCGGGAGTGGCTCGATGTTCCCGCCGGGCGACGGCGCGTACGTCGTCGGCACGGTGTCGGGGTTGAGCACGGTCGGCGCAGGCAACGCGTTCCCGTGCGAGCCGACCGTCCACTGTGCACCGCCCAGCTCGGTGAGCGACTGGTAGTTCGACGTCGCCGGCGCGTCCGGGTAGAACTCGCGGACGGTGCCGGTCGCGGTCACCGCGTCGCCGACCGCGACGGCCGGGCTCGTCGAGCCGGTGAACACGAACAGGCCCTCGCTGGTGCGCGGGTCGTTGTCCGGATTCGGGTCGGTGAGCCAGAACCCGCGCACCGAGCCGAACGTCCGGGTCGCGGTGACGACGCCGGTGACGTCGCTGACCTTCTTGTCCTTGAACGGCGAAATGCGCGTGGTGCCCTGGATTTCGTGGATCTTCGCCGGGGTGCCCGGTTCGCCGGGGTTCCCGCCGCCGGTCGTCTCGCCCTTGGTGTTCGTCGGGGACGGGTCGCCGACGGTGAAGTCGGCCGCGTTGTCGTCGGTGTCGGCCAGGGCCGGGCCTCGCGCGACGGACGTCGAGTTGGCCGGCGCGGCCGTCGGGTTGCCCTCGCGCACGGTCGCCGCGCCGAACCCGACGAGGTCCTTGATCCGGGGGTCCGCGGCGCAGTCCGCGGCGGTCTTGCAGGTCAGCGCGGTCGTGCCGGCGACGAGGGCGATCGTGCCCGCGGTCGCCGACATCGCGATCGTGCCGGTCGCGTCCGGTGCGGGCAGCGCGACCGTGCCGCCGCTGCCCTTGCCCTCGGCCACGAGGTAGCGCCCGCCGGGCGCGACGCTGCCGGCCAGCTGCGTCACCTGCCACGTGCTGGACGCGCTCGCCGAGCCGGGCAGGTACTGGACGCTGAAGCCGTCGACGCTCGTGGCGGCAGTACCGTGGTTGGCGAGCTCGACGAAGTCGTTGGTCAACGTGGCGCCGGAGTTGCCGCCACCGCCGTAGACCTCGGCGATGACCGCGTCGGCGCTGGGTGCCGCGAACGCGGCCGGTGCGGCCACTCCGCCGAGCACCAAGCCGGACGCGACGGCCACCGTCAGCGCGGTCTTGGCTCTGTGGGTCTTGATCACCCTGAGTCCCCTTTGTACTTGAGCAGTCGTGGCATAGTCCCCCGAACAGATGAGGAGGAGGAAGACAAAGATGCAACGATTCGTAACAACTACTTTCGTCGTCACTCTTTCGGCAGAGCAGGTGTTGTGATCACGCTGGTACTCGGCGGAGACGTCAACGTTCAGGGCCGCGCGACGCCGGCGACGGCGTTCGACCGGCTGGCTCCGCTGCTCAAGGGAGCCGACCTCCGGTTCGTGAACCTCGAAGGACCGCTCGACGCGCCGATGGCCGCGGCGCTGACGTCGGCCGGCATCGACGTCGTCTCGTGCGCCAACGACGTGACCCACCCGCCGGCCGCCGCCATGGCGAGCCTCGCGGTCCTCGACCGAGCCGGGATCGCGCACTGCGGCGCGGGCGCGAACCTCGACGCCGCGCACGCGCCCGCCGTGCTCGAGCGATCCGGCGAAAAGGTCGCATTCCTCGCGTACACCTCACTTCGCCGCGCTTACGGCCAAGCCGCGCAGTCGGGCTCCCCGGGCGTCGCGCAAGCGTTTGCGACCACCGCCTACCAGCCTGATCCGCGCGTCGCGGAAATCCCCGGCCGCCCGCCGCTGGTCCGCACGACGCCCGTGCCCGAGCACGTCGAGCGGCTCGTCGCCGACGTCAGGCAGGCCAAAGCTGCCCACGACCACGTCGTCGTCTCGATGCACTGGGGGCTGCCGGGGCCGGAACTGGCCGAGTACCAGGTCACCTACGGACGCGCGGCGATCGACGCCGGCGCCGACCTCGTCGCCGGACACGGGCCGCACACGATCCAGGCCGTCGAGGTGTACCGCGGCCGCCCGATCCTCTACAGCCTCGGCAACCTCGTCCTCGACTGGCCGACGATGCGCGGCCGGCACGTCGACGGCCTGCTGGCCGGCTGCCTGTTCGGTCCCGAGCCCCGGCTCGAGCTCATCCCCGTGCGGCGCGACGCCGGCAACGAGTGCGAGCCGCTCGACGGCGAGGAAGCGGGCAAGGTGCTGCGGTACCTCGCGGAGCTCTCGGCGCTGCGCTCCACGACGTTGTCCGTGCGGGACGGAATCGCGTCAGTGGCTGGCCTGGGTGAAGACAGTGGAGCGAAGCTCCTCCGTTGAGGGTGGCGGCGGGGAGGAAGGTGGAGGTAACCGATCGCGCGCGGACTGTGACAGGATCCGGCGCCTCTGTCACCCATCCGGCGCATCTGCCTTAAATGCTCCCTAAGACCCGGAACAACCCGCGTGAAGCGGCGGTACGGTCTGCGAGAGCCGCCGGAAAAGTGGCACAGACCACTTTCGACAGCTCTCGGCCGGCACGAACACGTGGGGGAGGGAGAACCATCATGTGGGGGCTGATTGTTCTCAGTTGCGTGTTCGTGCTGGTGCTGGGGATAGCCGCGGTCGTGGACCTTCGGGACCACGACCGCGGCGAACACCGGGTCTAGCGCACAGCCCGCTTTCCTTTGTAGCGCCCGATGAGCGTCCGCGCGCCGGCGAGCGCGACCCGCCCGGCGCCCTTCGCGCTCGCGGCCAGGACCGTCGTCCAGTCGAAGTAGTCGCGCCACAGCACGATCCGGCCGGCTTCGACCTCGAACGTGCCGCACACCCAGAACTCCGCTCCCCACGCGCCGCGGCGCAGCACGTCGGTGCGTTCGGTGAGCACGACGTTGCCGTCGGAGGCGATGTGGTGCGTCCGCGCTTCGAACCCGGAGCCGAACCTGGCCATGAGCCGCAGCTGCTTTTCGACCGCGGCGACGCCGCGAGCGGGCGGCAACGGCACGTTCTGGTACACGATGTCGCTCGCCGCGAACGTCAGCGCGCGGTCGATGTCGAGGTCCTCGAGGGCCTTGAGGAAACCGGTCACCACTACCTGGGGTTCATCGGTCATGCCCCCAGGCTAAGGGTCAGAACGGCCGGTCGCCCGCGATGGCGACGCGCTCCGCGATCCGGACGTGCGGGTGGTAGTCGTTGACCGCGTAGTGCTGCGTCGCGCGGTTGTCCCAGAAGGCCACCGAGCCCGGCCGCCAGCTGAACCGGACCTGGAACTCGGGCGTGTGGGCCTGCAGGAACAGGTACCGCAGCAGCCGGTCGCTCTCGTCGCGGTCCATGCCGACGATGTGCGTGGTGAACGCCTGGTTGACGAACAGGGTGCGCCGCCCGGTCTCCGGGTGCGTCCGGACCACCGGGTGCTCGACCGGCGGGAACTCGTCCTGCCACTGCGCGAGCAGCGCCGGGTCCGAGAACCGGTCGAAGCCGGGGAGGTAGTCGTGCACCGCGGTGAGCCCGTCGATGCGGGCGCGGACGTCCTCGGGCAGGTTGTCGTAGGCGGCGGCCATGTCGGCCCACATCGTGTCGCCGCCGACGGGCGGCACCTCGATCAGCCGCAGCACCGAGCCGAGCGCCGGGTTGGGCCGCCACGTGACGTCGACGTGCCAGATGTTCTCGTAGCCGGGCATGGCGGCGGTGCGCTCGAAGCGCGTGACGGCGTCGTCGTCACCCTTCGGGATGAACGGGTTGGTCTCCAGCTCGCCCCAGTTCGCGGCGAACGCGCGCTGCTGCGCCGACGTGATGTGCTGGTCGCGGAAGAAGATCACCTTCCACTCCAGCAGGGCTCGGTGCAGGTCTTCCCGCAGCTCAGGGGTCAGCGGCTCGGCCAGGTCGACGCCGTCGACCTCGGCGCCGATCACCCGGCCCAGCGGTCGGAGGGTGAAGCGCTCGTACGGCTCGCCGCGTCCGCTTCGGTGCAGGACGCGGGGACCTTCGACGATGCCGTGATCGGGGGTGACGGCCTCCCGCAGCTGAATCCGGGCAGGCAGGTCTACGGACATGGTTGTGCTCCAAGGGTTTTCGGGAGAATTCGGACGCCGGGTTCGCGTCAGGCAGGGGGCGAGCCCAGGCGGCCGCGGCGCAGCAGGAGCTCCACGGTGCCTTCCCCGATCGACCGCTTGGAGGCGCGGCCGTGCCACCGGATAGGCGTGCTTTCCGAGGTGGCGGGCATGTGCACATGGTGTTCTTCCTCCCGCCCTGCGGTCAAGACGTCCACTTGGTGGAACGCGATCAACGCCGCAGGTCACCGCGATGCGGGCGGCTCGGGACCATGAGGCAAGATCTTCCACGATCGGGTGAGCGCCCTTGACGACGGAGGTCCCCATGCCGGAAGGCAGAGGCTCGCGGCTCGGTAGTGACATCCCGGAGCTCCGCGTCGGAGGCTCCGCCGCCCGGAACCCCCTGAAGAAGGGGGGTGAGGTTTCGAGCGCCGGGGGCTTCGCCACCCGGAACGCCCCGAAGGCACCCGACCGGTTGCGCACCGCCGCGGACCTGCTCGACCAGGCCGCGGCGGCCGACGACAAAGCGGCGGGACAGTTCGCCGAAGCCCGCGTCGACTCGACCCCGTTCGGCATTTCCCCGCAGGCCCGCGAGCTGGCGGCGCGCTGGGCGTCCGCCCTCGCGGCGCGCGAAGCGGACGCGCGCGTCCTCGGCGACGCGACGTCCGACCTGGCCGGCCGGCTGCGCATGGCGGCGGAGAGCACCCGGAGCTCCGGCTTCCGGGGGCGGATCGCGGTGGCGCCGTGACCTCTCCGGTGTTCGAGCACCCGGCGCTGACGTCGGCGGCCGCCCGGCTGGCCGCCCTGCGCACGGCGGCGGGCCGCATCGGCGCCCCGGACCCGGTCGCGGCCCTGCGGCACCTGGACTGTTCGCCGTCGGCGATCAGCGCGTCCGCTTCGGCGGTCGACGCGGGCGCATCGCTGATGACGTCGGCTTCCGCGGAGTTCCGCAACGGCGTCGAGCAGGGCGAAACCGGCGGCAGCGCGGAGACGTTCGGCATCTGGGCGGACACAGTGGACGGTCAGTACGCCGCAGCGGCCCGCGCGGCCGCGGCCACCGCCGAGCTGGGCGTCCGGATCGCTTCCGAGCTGGACGCCTTGGCGACGTCGGCGTCGGCGGAGGTGTCCGCCCTCGCGGACACGGCCTCGGCGGCCGTCGCGGCGGTACTGGCGGACGACCGGTCACCCGAAGTGGTGAGCACGGTCAGCACGACGTGCACGGCGGTGGTCCGGACGGTCTCGGCGAAGATCGCGTCGCTGTCTTCGCTGCTGGCGGAGCTGGAGCCGTTGACGGTGCCGGCGGTCGAGCTCAGCTGAACCGTTCCCGGGCCCAGTCTTCGAAGCTTCTTGCCGGATGCCCGGTCACCTGCGCCACGTCGAGGGAAACAGGCTCCGGATCGTCGACGAGGGAGGCCCAGTAGGGCAGGGCGCTCTTCGCGAATTCCTCGCCCAGTTGCGTTGCCGCTTCCGCGAGCGGTTGTTCTTCCCATTTCGCGGACGTGCCGAGTGCTTCGCCGATGATTTCGACCTGCTCGGCTTGGGTAAGCGCTTCCGGTCCGGTGACGAGGTAGATCTGCCTCGCGTGGTTTTCGGTGAATGCTTTGATCGCCATGTCGGCGACGTCCTTTTCGTGGACGAGCGAACGCTTGGCTTGACCGTAGGGCGCCCGGACTTTGCCGGTTTTCGCTTGCTCCACCCAGCCGAGGGTGTTGGTGGCGAGTCCGGTGATGCGAAGGAAGGTCCAGTCGTCAGTGACGTTTCTGATGGCTTCCTCGACGTCGCCCCAGAATCCGCCGTCTTCGACCGCTGCCGAGGAGACGTAGACGACCTTCTTGTCTTTGAAGGGCTTTACGGCTTTGACGATTCCTTCGGAGGAGTAGAAGGGCCAGACGAAGTAGACGGCGTCGACTCCCTCGGCGGCTTTGCCGGGATCGGTGATGTCGCCTTGGACGACTTCTCCTCCGGGCGCTTTGGCCGGGTCGCGGACGAGAACCCTGACGTCGGCGCCTCGATCGAGCAGGCCACGAACGACGTGGCGGCCGGTGTTGCCGGTGGCCCCGGTGACGAGGACCTTCATGGTGCGCTCCTTGGTGATCAGCTGGTGCCGACGACCGTCACACTTCAAGAGCCCTTCAAGTCAAGGCGTGCGCTAGGTTGCCAGGCATGCCCGGAGCCACGTGGCCACCCGCGCCGCTCAGCACCGCCCGGCTCGTGCTCCGCGCGTCCGAGGCCCGCGACCGTGCCGCGTTCATCGAGCTGTTCGCCTCGCCGGACGTGGGCACCTACATCGGCGGCCCGAAACCCCGGGACGAACTGGAACGCACGACAGCCGCAGTGCCCGGGCGGCGTCCCGGCCTGTTCGTCGTCGATCTCGGCGGGGCGATGATCGGCATGATCACGCTCGACCCTCGCGACGGCGAAGACCACGTCGCGGAAACCGAACTCGGTTACCTGTTCCTGCCAGCCGCATGGGGCCACGGCTACGCGACAGAGGCGTGCGCGGCGGCCCTCGGCTGGTTCGCCGGCGCGCATCCCGGTGAGCCGGTGGCTCTCTGCACCCAAACCGCCAACGACCGTTCGATGCGGCTCGCGGCGAAGCTGGGCTTCACGGAAGTGAAGCGGTTCGAGGCTTATGGCGCCCGGCAATGGCTCGGCGTGTGGTCACAGCAAAACGCCCGGTGACCCTGGTGAGGGTCGCCGGGCGATTCGGGAGCGGTGGCGGTGGGATTTGAACCCACGGACGGGGATTAGCCGTCACACGATTTCGAGTTCCGAGGCACTCTGTCCAAGCAGGTCCTGGCGGGTACGTCTGCCCAGGTCAGCAAGAGGCTGGAACACCGGCGAACCGGCTTGAACGGGGACGGAATGAGACGGGAACTGAGACGGCCGTCCGGGGCGGCTTCCGGCCGTCAAGGAAGCAAGAGAGCAAGGCTTCGGCGGGCGCTCTCTTCCCCTGCTCCCTTGCCGCAGCTGCGGCAAGGGAGCAGGGGACATGACAAGCCGGACGTCAAGCACTGAGAGCCTCTGAGGCCTCGGAGGGCCTCCCGAAAGCCCGCGCCCCTATGCCAGGCTCGCCGTCGAGTAATAGCAACTGAACCACTGACTCCACGGGAGTTGTCAGCTTCTGACTGGGGCAGCATGTCGGCGCCCCTCTCTAGCCAAACACGGTCGTCCTGTGCACTTCTTCTGTAGGTTCATCCGTTCTGCGGAGTGAGCGATTCTAGGTCGTCTTCTATAGTTGGATGATGGAGTGGCTAACGCTGGTGGGCACACTAAGCGGCGGAATCCTTGGAGTCGGCAGCACACTGCTAGTCGATCGAGCACGGGCAAAAAGGGAACGTGGACACAAGTTTGAGGAGGTGCGACGCAACGCCTATACCTCGTATCTCGTGGCTCTCACCGAGACCGACGCCGCGATGCAAATCCTCGCCTTGAGCCAACCTACGCCAATTGATCGGGCCACAGTGATGTCGAATTTTCGATCCAAGTCCCTATTGGCACATAGATATCATGCAGCATTAGTCGCACCTCCGACCGTCACTCATGCTGTGGAAAACGCATACGATAAGTTGCGCCATGTCCGAGAGGCACTCATCACGGAGACCCTGACTGTAGGAAAATGGAACTGGGGAACGAGTAGCTCATCAGAGTGGCTAGATGTACACCAGCCGTATGGACAAGCCGTAGAAGACCTCCGAGCTGCCATGCGTGAGGATATTCAAGGGAAAGAGAAGCGCTGAAGGCAGGCGGACGAGCGCGAGGCGGCGGACCTGCGGAAGGAAGAGGAGTGGGTGTTCGCCACGCCGATCGGCTGGCCGACGCACCCGACGCCGGACGACCGCGAGCGGAAGGCGTTGCGGTGCCCGGCAGGCATGCGCAACGCCCGGCTCCACGACGCGCGACACACAGCCGCGACGGTGCTGTTGAGCTCAAGGTGCCGTTGCCCGCGGCGATGGAGCTGATGGGCTGGTCCAACGCGGCCGTGGCCAAGCGGTACATGCACGCCAACACCAAGCTGGTGACGTCGGTGGCGGAGCAGGTAGGCGCCACATGTGGGCCGATCCGGACGACGAAGACGACGGCCCGGAAGGCGCGCTCGTGACCGCCTGATCAGAGGGGCATATGAGACGGAACTGAGACGAGACAGCAGAACGCCCGGCAGCCCCATGAGGGTCGCCGGGCGTTTGCCTGCGTAGAGCGGTGGCGGTGGGATTTGAACCCACGGACGGGGATTAGCCGTCACACGATTTCGAGTCGTGCTCCTTCGGCCGCTCGGACACGCCACCGCCGAGAACAATACCGGAGGGCACCCGCGAGCCTTACGAGGGGTCACCGGGGCGGGGCGTACGCCGCCTGACCTGGGCCTCTCGGAAGCGGTCGCGCAGGTCGTGGGCCACTTCGGTCACCTGTGCGCGGCGGCGCTGCATCCGTCCGGACGCCTCCAGGCGCCGGTTGCCCGTCGCCGCTCCGAGCTTCGACCGTGCGCCGCCCACCGCCTGCTGGACCTTGTCCTTCATAGTCATACTGACGGGGTACCCACCAGGGCACGCAGGTCAGCGCCGCGTCGCGAAATACGTCTCCAGGACGGCGGCGCACTCCGCCGAAAGGACGCCTCCGCTGACCTCCGGGCGGTGGTTGAGCCGGCGGTCGCGCACGACGTCCCACAGGGACCCCACCGCGCCCGTCTTGGGCTCCCACGCACCGAACACCAGCCGCGAGATCCGCGCCAGCACCAGCGCGCCCGCGCACATCGTGCACGGCTCCAGCGTCACCGCCAGCGTGCAGCCCTCCAGGCGCCAGCCGTCGCCCACCACGCCCGCCGCCGCGCGGAGCGCGAGGATCTCCGCGTGGGCCGTCGGATCGCCCAGCTCGACCCGGGCGTTGCGCGCCGCCGCCAGGGGCTTGCCGTCCGGGGCGAAGACCACCGCCCCGATCGGCACGTCCGAGCCGGGGGCGCGCGCTGCCTCCAGCGCCGCTTCCACGGCTTCGGTGTCGGACGGCCGTCTCAGAGCTCGTCCAGGAGCTTGGCGAACTCGCTGCCGAATCCGACGCGCTGCGCGATCATCTGCAGCTGCTCGTCCGGGTACAGGTCGACGTCGCCGACGATGACCTCCAGCTCCGGCCCGGGCAGCCCGATGTCCGCGAGGATCGACAGGTCGCCTTCGGGCCAGACAGAGTCGTCCTCTTCGTCCGGTGGATCGACGCGCAGGACGTCGAGGACGTCCGCCGCGATGTCGTAGTCCAGTGCCGCCGCCGCGTCCGAGAGCAGCAACGACGGCCCTCGCGGGCTCGGCCGGACGATGACGAAGAACTCGTCGTCGACCGCCAGGAGCCCGAAGGACGCACCGGTGGAACGTAGTTTGCCCAGTTCAGTGATCGCTGCGTCCAGCTCGGTCAGCGCCCCCGGGTCGAGCGCACTGCACCGCCACCGACCGTCTTCCCGGACCACGGCTACCGCGAAGCCCGTGACCGGCTCATCCACCGCCATGCGCACACCGTATTCCGCCGCTCGACCGAGCGCACGCACGGTGCGCCCGAAGCGCCGCATGGGGCACTATCGGGAGCATGACCGGCCCCACTGACCTGCCCACGCTGCCCGGCACGCCGTTCGCCGGCCTCCTCGACGACGCGCGGGCGCTGCAAGACCGCACGGTCGCCCTCCGGCGCGCCGTGCACCGCCACCCGGAGCAGGGCCTCCACCTGCCGCGCACCCAGGCGGCGATCCGCGAAGCCCTCGCCGACCTGCCGCTCGAGGTCACCGAAGGCAAGGCCACGACGTCGCTGACGGCCGTCCTGCGCGGCGCGCGGCCCGGCCCGGCGGTGCTGCTGCGCGGCGACATGGACGCGCTGCCGCTGACCGAGGAGACCGGCCTCGACTTCGCGTCCGAGGACGAGGAGTCGATGCACGCGTGCGGGCACGACACGCACGTCGCGATGCTGGCGTCGGCGGCGCGGCTGCTCGCCGAACGCAAGGACCAGCTGGCCGGCTCGGTCGTGTTCATGTTCCAGCCGGGCGAAGAGGGTCACCACGGCGCCCGGTTCATGATCCACGAAGGGGTGCTCGACGCCGCCGGCACGCGGGTCGAGCGCGCGTTCGGCGTGCACATCCTCGCCAACTTGCGCAGCGGGCTGCTGTCGGTCCGGCCGGGCGCGCAGATGGCGTCGGCGGACTCGTTCTCGGTCCTCGTCACCGGCAAGGGCGGCCACGGCTCCGCGCCGCAGCACACGATCGACCCGGTGCCGGCGGCCGCGGCGATGGTCGGCGCGCTGCACACGATGATCACGCGCCGGGTCAGCGTGTTCGACCCGGCGGTGCTCTCGGTGACGCGGATCCAGGCCGGCACTACGACGAACATCATCCCGGAGACCGCCGAGCTGCAGGGCACGATCCGCGCGCTGTCCGAGCAGACGCGCGCGCTGGTCCGCGCCGAGCTGCCGAAGGTGTGCGAGCAGGTCGGCGCGGCGTACGGCTGCCGCGTCGTCGCCGACGTCGAGCCGGGCTACCCGGTGACGGTCAACGACGACCGCGTCGCCGCCGAAGTCCTGACGCTCGGGGAGGCCGTGCTCGGCCCGGAGAACGTCGAGCTGATGGCGGACCCGCTGATGGGTGCCGAGGACTTTTCCTACGTCCTGCAACGCGTTCAGGGCGCGTACGCGTTCCTGGGCGCGTGCCCGCCCGGCGTCGACCCCGCCGAGGCGGCCGCGAACCATTCCAACCGCGTGCTCTTCGACGAGGACGCGATGCCGAACGGCGTCGCGATGCTGGCCGCGTTCGCGCTGGACGCCCTGCGTTAGGGCCCGGTCCGCGACGGGCGGCCGTCTTCGAGGTGCCCGGCGAAGCGGCGCCGCCACCCGGGCGCGTCGAACGTGACGTCGTACCAGCCGTTCTTCGCCGGCACCGGGAAGTCGTGCGAGGTTTTCGGCGCGATCGTGACGCCGTTCAGC
Source organism: Amycolatopsis sp. NPDC051106 (assembly GCF_040682775.1). Taxonomy (NCBI): domain Bacteria; kingdom Bacillati; phylum Actinomycetota; class Actinomycetes; order Pseudonocardiales; family Pseudonocardiaceae; genus Amycolatopsis; species Amycolatopsis sp. NPDC051106. The sequence continues at coordinate 225,649 of NZ_JBFBBQ010000004.1, forward strand.
GTGACCGGCGCCGGGCCGCTGTTGGTCACGGTGACACGCAGCGCGGGCGCCGGCGTGAACGTGACGGAGGCGTCGAGGCCCGCCTTGCCGGAGGCCTCGACGACGAACCCGTTCGGGCCGTGGACGGCGACGTCGTACGACTCGGCGTACGGGACTTCGCCCGTCGTCTCGCTGTTCGGGCCGACGTCGAAGCGCTGTGACGCTCCGCCGGCGTGATAGGCGTACGCGGCCAGCTGCAGCGTCTGCGTCCCGTGGTTGGCCAGGTGCAGCTTCAGCGCGCCCGGCCCGGCCGTGACCCAGGCGACCGGCTGGTAGGGCAGCGGGCGGGCCTTCGCCGTGCCGGGGTCCTGCACCAGGGCGCCGGGCCCGAGCCCGGGCTTCGGGAGCCGGGACTGCGTCCGGTCGGCTTCGGCGCGCAAGGCGTCCGCGTCCGGCAGCAGCGGGATCGTCGTGTCGTGCGTGCGGAAGTCGAAACAGCTGGTCAAATCGCCGCAGATGCTCCGGCGCCAAGCTGAGATGTTCGGCTCGCGCACCCCGGTCCACGTCTCGAGGAAGCGCAGCACCGACGTGTGGTCGAAGACCTGTGAGTTGACCCAGCCGCCGCGGCTCCACGGCGAGACGACGGTCATCGGCACGCGCGGCCCCAGCCCGATCGGCACCGGGGCGCCGGACGCACCGCCCTTCTCCGGGCGATTTCCCGGCAGGTACTCGCCCGGAGTCCCGGGTGGCGGTGTCGGCGGGACGACGTGGTCGAAGAAGCCGTCGTTTTCGTCGTAATTGAGGAAGACTACGGTCGATTCCCACAGTTCCGGCTTGTCCCACAACGCTTTCAGCATCCGCTGGACGTAGGCGGCGCCGTCTACCGGCCGGGCGGCGGGGTGCTCGCAGTAGCCGTACGGGGCCACGACCCACGACACCGCGGGCAGCGTCCCGGCCGCGCAGTCGGCGAGGAATTCGGCCAGCACGTGGTCGAGGTCCTTGCCCTTGCCGGAGTCGGGCAGCAGCTTCTTGCGCAGGTTCGCGCGCTCGGCCAGCCGCTGCTTCACCGGGTCGATCGAGTGCAGCGCGTCGTGGAAGTTCCGGAACAGCCACAGCGGGTTGTCGCCGTAGTCGCCGGCGAAGTGCTCGGGGACGCCGCGCTCCTCGTCGTTCGCGTAGATCCGCCACGAGATCCCGGCGGACTCGAGCCGTTCCGGGTACGTCGTCCAGCGGAACGACGGTTCGTAGTCCGGGAAGTTGTGCGTGACCGGGCCGCCGGCGACGCCGTCCGGGTCGATCGTGCCGGTCCAGTGGAACAGCCGGTTCGGCTGCGTCGGGCCCTGGATCGAGCAGAAGTAGTGGTCGCACAGCGTGAACGCGCTCGCCAGCGCACGCTGGAACGGGATGTCGTCGCGGGTGAAGTACCCCATCGTCATGGGGCTCTTGGCCTTGACCCAGCTGTCGTACGCGCCGCCGTTCCACGCGCGGTGCGTGCTGTTCCAGTCGTGCGGCAGCTCGCCGAGGTCCTGGCCGTCCACGACGGACGTGTCGACCCGGAACGGCAGCACGGGCGCCCCCTTGCCGCGCTGGCGGAAGACGTCCCGCAGCGCCGCGCGGTCACCGAAGCCGCGTACGCCGGCCATGGTGCCGTAGTAGTGGTCGAACGACCGGTTCTCCTGCATCAGCACCACGACGTGGCGGACGTCGTCGATCGTCCCCTTCCGCGCCGGCGCGGCACACGAGGCCGCCAGCGAGCCGGCGACGGTGGCCGCGGCCGCGCCGCCGAGCACCGTGCGCCGCCGGATCCGGCCCATGCCTGCCTCCCCATCCCCACGTCAGCGGCCTGACGAGGGGTACGTTCCCCGCAGAGAGAGGTGGTACCCGTGCTCGACTCAGCGGATCTGGTCGCCTTCGCACCGTCGACCGACCTGGAGCGCTCCCGCGTCTTCTACACGGATGTCGCCGGGCTCGAGTTCATCGAGCAGACCCCCTTCGCGTGTGTGTTCCGCAGTGGCGCGACCATGCTCCGCGTCACCGCCGTCGCCGAGTTCACGCCGCAGCCGTTCACGGTGCTCGGCTGGGCGGTCGCCGACATCCGGGAAGCGGTGGCCGGGCTGCGCGGCCGGGGCGTGGAGTTCCTCACGTTCGACACGCTGCCACAGGACACCGACAAAATCTGGACCACGCCGGGCGGGCGGATCGCGTGGTTCCGCGATCCGGACGGCAACGTGCTGTCCCTGACCGAGTTCACTGGCAATTAAACAACGCTGTTGATTTAATGGGCTGATGACCGACGCAGATCGCCTCGCCCAGCTCGCTGACCAGGAAGAACGCCTTCAGTTCACGAAGTTCGACAACGAGACCGCCCTGGCTCTCGGCGCCCAGCTGCTGGCCGCGGCGCGGGAGCGCGGGCTGCCGGTGACGATCTCGGTCCGCCGCAACGGCCAGCGGCTCTTCCACGCGGCGCTGCCGGGCACATCGGCCGACAACGACGCGTGGATCGACCGCAAGAGCCGCGTCGTGGACCGCTACGGCCACAGCTCGTTCCTGATCGGCACGCAGTTCCGCGCGAAGGGCGGCTCGTTCGAGGAGGACTCCCGCCTGAACCCGGACGAGTACGCGGCCCACGGCGGCGTCTTCCCGGTGCTCGTCCGCGGGGTCGGCCCGGTCGGGACGGTGGGCGTGTCCGGCCTCCCGCAGGCCGACGACCACGCGTTCGTCGTCGAGCAGCTGGAGCTGTTCCTGGCTTAGCCCTTCCGCAGGTTGCCGAGCACGTACTCGGCGGTCTTGAGGACGCCGCCACAGCGGTCGGTCTCCCAATACGTCGAGTGCGTGCCGCTTCCGTGGTAGCTGAAGATGAGCATGTCGGTATCCGTGACACCGACGGCGACGTCACATTCTTCCGGACCCCTCGCCTCGTGGAAGACCACGGCAGGCAATCCGGACACCGACGTTTCGGTCCACGGGTCCATCGCCCCGGATCGGCGTCGTGACGTGTTCTTGAGCTCATCGAGCGTCTTCGGTTCTTCGAGCGGCTTGAGCGCGGAAACGAGCGGGGAATACCACGTGTTCCACGCGCAGCCCGCGGACACGGTGGTGCCCGACCTGGCCGGCCGCACGTCGTCCGGCGGATCCTGCACTACGGCGGCGACCTGCTCCTTGGTGAGCAGGGCGCAGGGGTCGGAGTCGAACTTCGTCAGGTCGATGGGCTGCTCGACCGGTGTGAACGGCAAGGCGGCCCCCGTCTGCGCCGGCGCGGGTGGTTCGGTGAGGATCCGCTTCGGTTCGGATGGCCCGCAGCCGGTGAGCATTGAACCGCCGAGGACCGCCGCTCCGGCGATGGACAGCAGAACCCGTGCTCGCATCGTTCTCACTCCGGCCACGCGGACGGGTCGACCCGCCACTGCTTCTGGTGGTCGATTCCCGAGTTGCTGCCGAGCTCCGGCATTTCCGGGAAGTCGGTGTCGCTGCGGACCAGGGCGTTCGCCTTCCCGTGAAACTCACCCATCCTCGTCGTCGCATCGGCCAGCAGGTCCACGAAGTCCTTGACCAAGGCTCCGAACGCCTCGACGATCGAGTCGATGACGTCCTTGGCGGTGAAGATGTCGACGATCGGGATTTCCACGGTCAGCAACGCGATGACCGCCTTGAGGCTGAACTTGGACAGCTCGGCGGCACAAGTACCGAGGAGCTTGATCGCCGAGGCGTAGGTGTCGACTACCAGGTTCGCCATGTCGGTGAGGATCGCCGCCACCGCACCGACCGAGGTGTTCTGCTTGTCCAGCGCCTCACTCGCCCTCGTCGTGTAGGCACCGAACTGGTCGGCGGCACGCCCCGACCAGGTACCGCTGACCGCCTGGACGGCCGCGCCGACATCTGCCTTCGCGTCGCCGAGCGTACCGACCGTGGCGAACTGGTCGGCCAGTTTCTGAACACTGAGAGCGTTGCCCAGCAGATTCTTCCGCATGTCGTCCAGCAGGCGGAAGATGTCGTCGCGCCCGAAGATGTCAGCAAACTGGCGGACCTTGGCGTCGGCGTCCTCGGGATAAGGCGGCGGAGCGTGCTGCGCTGAGGAGACTGCTGAGGTGACCATGATCAGTTCAGTCCTTCTTCCTTCGAGCGCAACTGCCGGTAGTCTTCTTCGTCTTGGGTTTCGTAGTAGTCGGCAGCCTTGTCCAGCGCCTCGGCCAACGCGGTGAGCCGCTCGGCTCCGCGTTCGCTATCGCCCTTCGCGAACTTGGTCGCGCGCCGCGAAGACCTCGTTCGTCGCTGCCCGGAGGGCCTGCGGATAGACCTCGAAACCTGAATTACCACCCAGAGGATCGAACCCATCGGTGCTCATCAAACCTCCCGTGCCGCTTCGTCGACCATGGTCTTGCGCCGGCTCTGAGCGGCCGACTCGGCGTTGTTGATCGCGCGCAGGACGTGACCCGCCAGCGAAGTGCCGTTCTGCCCGGCGACGGCGTCACGCACGAGGTCCACCGAGACCAAGCCGCCCGATCCATCGACGGTCACCGTGCCCAGGCCCGCACCGACGTCCAGGACCAGCGGCAGGCTCTCCCCGGTCTTCACCGCCTGCTCCACCGCCGCCACCCGCGCGTCGATCTCCTTCGCGAGGTTGTAGAGCTGTTCTTCGCTGTTCACCAGCGACCACCCCCGGATTCCGGCTCCTCGTCGGTCAGGAAATCGAGCTCCTCGAAGTCTTCGTCGTCTTGAGGCTCGAACCGACGCTCTTCGCGTGCGGGAATCGGCGCAAGGCTTTCGCGCGCCTCGGCAACCGGAGAAGGCGGTTTCTTGCCGAACAACGCGTTCAACTGCGGCAGCGACGACGCGCGTGCCGCAGTTCGGGCATTCCGGACCGCTTCCACTATTCCGAGCCCCAGTTTCTGCGCGTGTGACCCGTACAACGCGCGATCGTCGATTCGCAGGTCGACGAGCTTGCCTTGGCCGGTCACCACGGCCGTGACCAGCTGGTCGGCCGAGCGCGCGGTGTGCCGGGCGGCCGCGAGCCGTGCGTCCAGCTCACCGGCCCGCTGCTGCATCGACCTGAGATCGCGGTGCAGTGCGGTCATCGCCGCATCACGGCGTCGAACATCCCCGTTTCCCCTCCTCCAGGTCCCGTCGCAATGACGGAACGTGCCCGGGCTGCACCTTACTGCGACCGACCGACAAACAACCACAGCCGGAAAAGAGCTGGCCGAAAACACACCGGCTGCTACCGTCGATCGCATGAAGCGCGCAGCGAACACGACGACGCCGGAAAGTGTCCCGGCGCGCTGAATCATGCTCAGAAGCCCGGGGCGGTCGCCCCGGGCTTCGTCTCGTGGCCGGCCGTCTCGCCGTCCACGAGGAGTCCGCCATGCACGACCACCGCAAGCTCGGCCGCGAACTCGGCCTGTTCGACACCGACCCGCTCATCGGCGCGGGCCTGCCCTACTGGCTGCCCGACGGCGCGATCGTCCGCCACAGCCTCGAGGAGTACGTCCGCGGCCTGGAACGGCGCGCGGGGTACCGGCACGTCCATTCGCCGGTGCTCGGCAAACGCGAGCTGTACGAGATCTCGGGGCACTGGTCGCACTACCGCGACGACATGTACCCGCCCATGGACGTCGGCGGCGAGCAGCTGGTGCTGCGGCCGAGCCTCTGCCCGCACCACGCGCTGATCTACCGTTCACGCGGCCGCAGTTACCGCGAACTTCCGCTGCGCATCGCGGAAATCGGCGCGATGTACCGCAGCGAGCTCTCCGGCGTGCTCGGCGGGCTGAGCCGGGTACGCGCGATCCAGCTCAACGACGCGCACATCTTCTGCACCCCGGACCAGGTCGAAGCCGAGGCGGCCGCCGCGCTGGCCATGATCCGGCGCGCCTACGACGCCATGGGCATCAGCCCCGCGCGATACCGGCTTTCGCTGCCCGGCGCCGGCGGGAAGTACGTCCCCGGCGACTGGGACCGTGCCGTGGACATCCTGCACTCGGTCCTCGACGGACTGCCCTACGACGCCGTCGAGGGCGAAGCGGCCTTCTACGGACCGAAGATCGACGTCCAGATCGTCGACAGCGCGGGCCGAGAATCGACCCTTTCCACCGTCCAGGTCGACTTCCACCAGCCCGAGCAGTTCGGCCTCGAGTACGTCGGCGCCGACGCGGCGAAACACCGGCCGGTCATGGTGCACCGCAGCGTCATCGGCAGCGTCGAACGGGCGGTGGCGCAGCTCGTCGAGGTCCACGGCGGCGCGTTCCCGGCCTGGCTGGCGCCGGTTCAGCTGCGGCTGCTGCCGCTGTCCGCCGCCGAACTGCCTTACGCGCGGGAAATCCTGGACCGGTGCGATGACCTGCGTGTCGAAATCGCGCCGGAAGGCAGCCTCGGCGCGCGGATCCGGGACGGGCGGCTCGTGCCGTACCAGGCCGTGCTCGGCCCGCAGGAGGTCGCCGCGGGGCAGCTTTCGTTGCGGTTGCGCGACGGACGCCGGATCGACGCGCAACCGGTCGACGACGCGCTGGCGTGGATCAGGGCGGAGGTCAAGCCGTAGCCGCGGCCAGCCAGCCGAACGCCGGCGCCAGGCTTTCCGGGGCGGCCCAGCCGTTGATCACCGCGAGCAGCCGCAGGTAGCGCTCGCGCCGGGGATCGCCGACGAGGGCCAGCCAGTCCCGCAGCCGACCGGGATCACGGCCGAGACCGTCGACGATCGCCCTGGCCTCCGGTGAGTCGGGTGCGACCCCGGCGTCGAGGGCCGGCGTGACGGCGTCGCGCACCTGAGCGGCCAGGTCGCGGCGCAGGCCGCCCTCGTGCTGGTCCGCCAGCCGGCGCAGGATCGCGCGGAACTCCTTGTCCTGTGCGAGTTCCGCCAGCTCGATCCAGGCCTCGACCTGCTCGGGGCTCGCGTTCTCCGGCAGTTCGGGGGTCAGGGTGCGGGCGACGCCTTCGAGTCCGGGGCGGGAACCCAGGGCGTCGGCGAGGAAGTCGTCGACCAGGCGACGTCGCTCCACTTCGGACAGTCGAGCCAGCTCGTGCATCAGTGTTGTCTCCTCCGGGGTCGAACCGCGCTTCGCCACGGCCGTCAGCACCGCGTGGCGCACGCGCAGCACGCGGATCTGCACCTCCAGGGCCTCGGCGTGCTTCGCCGCGACGTCGGCGACGGTCGCTTCGCCGTCGACGACCCGCCGGATCGTGGCGAGGTCGACGCCGAGGTCCCGGAGCGTGCGGATGAGGTCGAGCCGGCTGCGCGCGGCGTCGTCGTAACGGCGCTGACCTGCGGTGTTGCGTCCGGCCGGCGGTACGAGACCGCGGTCGGAGTAGAACCGGACGGCCTTGACCGTCAAGCCGGTGCGGCGGGCCAGGTCGCCGATCGAATACCGCATGCCGTCAGCCTGGCACCTCCCCTCGGGGGAGCCGCAAGTTCCACGTTCGCCCGATCGTGTCGATCACGGGTTCGAAGTTTCGCGGTAAAGTCGAACACATGAGCGAATGGACTAGGTCTCCTCCCGGATCCGGGTGACCAGCTGGGTCGGGTTCACGAACCGCAACGCGACGAGAAGGAGCACGAGCATGGAGGCGGTGTAGATGGTCGCCATGGCGTCGACGGACTGGTTGGCCCGGATGCCCGCGGCGAACACGGAGTTGTAGAGCGCCACGACGAGGGTCGTCGAGTCCGGGCCGGCGGTGAGGAACGTCAGCTCGAACATGCCGACCGTCCGGACGAGCACGAGGATCGAGGCGGCCAGGATTCCCGGCAGCAGCAGCGGCCCCAGGATCCGGGTGAACACCGAGACCGTGCGCGCGCCGGACATGCGCGCGGCGGCTTCGATCTTCGGGTCGATCTGCTCGATGAAGGGCGTCATGGTCAGCACGACGAACGGCACCGACGGCACCAGGTTTGCCAGGATCACGCCGGTGGTCGTGCCGGCCAGGTGGAACTTGTAGAGCACGGTCGCCAGCGGGATGCCGTAGGTGATGGGAGGGATCAGGATCGGCAGCACGAACAGCAGCATCACCAGGCGCTTGCCGGGGAACGAGCGGCGGGCCAGGGCGTAGGCGGCCGGGACGCCGACCGCCACCGACACGGCGATCACCACCAGCGCGACGATCGCCGTGGTGAGGAGGACGTCGGACAGGCCGAACTCGCGCCAGGCGTCGGCGTACCAATGGGTGGTGAAGCCGTCCGGGAGCCAGGTGCCGAACCACTGCCTGCCGAACGAGTCGACGACCACCGAGAGCACGACGCCGGCGAGGTTGACGAAGAAGAACACGACGATGGCCCAGACGACCCAACGTCCGGGACGCGCGACCCAACCGCTCATCCCTTGCCTCCGGTCGCTCCGCGGTACAGCGTGCCGCGCCACGCCATGACCAGGCCGATCACGATCAGCATGACCACCGCCATGAGCATCGCGACGGCCGAGCCCATCGAGTAGTCGTACTCCTCGAACGCGGCGTGGTAGGCCGCGATCGAGATGACGCGCGTCTCGTTCGCGGGGTCGCCGACGAGCTGCGCCGAGGGGAAGACCGAGAACGCCATCACGAACGAAAGGCAGAAGGTGATCGCCAGGCCGGGAGCCAGGAGGGGCAGCGTGATGCGCCGGAAGCGCTGGACGCCGTTCGCGCCGAGGGTCGCGGCCGCCTTCTCCAAGGAGGGGTCGATGCCCGAGAGGTAGGACAACGTCAGCAGGAAGGAGAAGGGGAAGCCGGTGATCACGAGGGACAGCAGCACGCCGGTGTAGTTGTGGATCAGCGGGAGCGGCTCGTCGGTGATGCCGAGGACGGTGAGCACCTTGTTCAGCCAGCCCGCCGGCCCGCCGTACATGATCAGGCCCTGCGCGGTGAGCACCGTGCCGAGCGTGATGGGCACGACGAGGATCGTCGTCAGGAGGCGCTTGCCGCGGACGCGGACGCGCATCACGTAGGCGATCGGGATGCTGGCGAGCACGTTGATGAACGTCGCGGGCAGCGCGATGCCGAGCGTCGTCCAGATGGTGTCGCGCAGGTACGGGTCGCCGAAGAAGCGCGCGTAGTTGGCGAAGATCCCACCCTGGCGTGGGGCGAAGGACAGTTGGAGGCCGTAGAGGAAGGGGTACAGGAAGAGGCAGGCAGTGACCAGCAGACCGGGCACCAGGAGCAGCAGGGTGCGGTCGATGCCGCGCTCGGCCAGGCGGTGACGCAGTGCGGGGCGGGCACTCGCGACGGCCGTCATGGCTCGAACACCAGGACGCGCTCGGCCGGGATGCCGATCCGGGTCGTGTCGCCGGGGGCGAGGCGCTTGTCGGTCCGGAAGTAGACCGGCACGCCGCTCGGCAGCCGGGCCGAGATCGACAGTTCGCGGCCGTGGTACTCGACGATCTCGACCGTGACGTCGAGGGCGTTCTCCGCGGCGTCTCCGATGACGAAGTCCTCGGGACGGATCGCGACCTTCGCCGGGCCCTCCGCGAGCGAGCCGCGGCCGGACAGGCGAACTCCGGCGCCCTCGACGGTCACCGACGATCCCGCGGCGCCGGTGACCGTCACGTCCAGGAGGTTGCGGTAGCCCATGAACGACGCGACGTAGCTGTTCACCGGCTGGGCGTAGACCTCCTCGGGCGTGCCGATCTGCTGGACCGTGCCGTCGCGCAGCACCACCAGGCGGTCGGCCAGCGACAGGGCCTCCTCCTGGTCGTGGGTGACGTACACCGTGGTCAAGCCGAGCGTCTGGTGGAGGCGGCGGATCTCCATCCGCATCTCGAGGCGGAGCTTGGCGTCGAGGTTGGACAGCGGCTCGTCCATCAGGACGACCGGGGGCTCCAGCACGACGGCCCGGGCGATGGCGACGCGCTGCTGCTGCCCGCCGGAAAGCTGCGCGGGGAACTTCGCCGCGTGGTCGGTGAGCTGCACCAGGCGCAACGCCTCGTCGACCCGGCGGCGGGCGTCGGCGCGGGCGACCTTGCGCATCTTGAGGCCGAAGCCGACGTTGGCGCGGACCGACATGTGCGGGAACAGCGCGTAGTTCTGGAAGACCATCCCGAACCCGCGCTGCTCCGGGGGCTGCCCGTCGATGCGGGCGTCGTCGAGCCAGATGCTGCCGCCAGTGAGGGGCAGCAGGCCGGCCAGGCAGTTCAGCGCGGTCGACTTGCCGCAGCCGGACGGGCCGAGCAGGGCCACGAACTCGCCGCGCGCGATGGCGAGGTCGAGGCCGCTCAGGGCGTTCGCGGTGCCGAAGCTCCGGGAGACCCCGTCCAGCCGGAGCTGCTCGAACGTCACTTCTTGCCGACCTTCGAGCCGCCGACCAGCTGGTTCCACTTGTCGAACGCCTTGACCTGCTGCTCGGCCGGCAACGAGCTTTCCTTGGGGTACTGCGAGATCCACTGCTCGTACTCCGGGCGCCCGAACTGCCGAAGAGTGTCCTGGCTCTTCTGCGGGGCCATCTGCAGGGTGACGTCCTTGACCGCCGGGCCGGGGTAGAAGTAGCCGTCGTCGTAGGCGATCGCCTGCTGGTCGGGCTTCAGCATCCACGCGATCAGCTGCAGGATCGCCGACTCCTGATCGGGCGAGAGGCCCTTGGGGATCAGGGCGTACTGGGCGTCGGTGACCCAGTGCATCGGCTGCATGATCGCGGTCTTGACCGTGTTCGGCACCGTGCCGAGCTTGCGCGGGTTGATGTCCCAGCCGGTCGTCGACATGACCATGTCCACCGCTCCCGAAGCGAGGTTCTTCATCGTCTCGGTGGTGCCGGACGGGTAGTACTTCACGTACTTGCCCAGCTCCTGCAGGAACGCCCAGGTCTTGTCCCAGCCCTTGTCCGGGTCCTTCGGGTCCTTGTCGCCGAGCAGGTACGGCAGGCCCATCAGGAACGTCCGGCCCGGGCCGGAGTTGGACGGCTGCGCGTACTGGAACTTCTCCGGGTGGGCCTTGGCCCAGTCGAGCAGCTCCTGCGGGGACGCCGGCGCGGCCGGAACCGCTCCCGGGTTGAACTCCAGCAGCGGGCCGGAGGGGTAGTAGACGACCTCGACGCCGTAGCCGTTGGCCAGCTCCTGCATCTTGGCCGCGGGCTCGAGGTAGTTCTGCATCAGGTTCGGGAACCGGCTCGAGAAGTCCGGGAGGATCTTGGCCAGCGTGCCGTTCGCGATGCCGGCGGACAGACCGTCCGTGCCGCTGAGGACGAGGTGGGTCTGGGCGACGCCGCCGTCCTGCTCGGCCTTCAGCTTGCCCGCCATGCTCGGCGCGGGCGCCGTCGAGTACGTGACCTTCGCCAGCACTTCCGGGTGCGCGGCCTTGAAGTTTTCGATCATCTGCTTGGTGAGCTGCAGGTTGCCCGCGATGTCGAGGATGTTCAGGTCGACGGGCTTGCTCGGCTTGTCGGGCACGGCCTGCGGATCCGCCGCCTGGCCGCCGCCTCCACCGGGCGCGCCACAGGCCGCCAGTCCGGCGGCGAGGCCGGCCGCCAGGAGCACCCGGCGGAATCGGAAGCCGGTGCGACGCTGCATGGCTGCTCCCTGGGTCCGTGATAATGTTGTATGTCGCATCGTATATCAGATCGGACATGCCAGTGGCGAGCACTTCTTCGGCCCGGAGGCCGCCGCCGCCCGTCTCCCGCACGGATTTCGTGCGGGACGCGATCAAGGATTCGATCTTGAGCGGGGAGTTCGGACCGGGGGAAACGCTCGTCGAAGGCGAGGTGGGCGCCCTGCTCGGCGTGTCGAAGACGCCGGTGCGTGAAGCCCTGCGCATCCTCGCCGGTTCCGGTTTGGTCACGATGAGCACGTACAAGGGGGCCGCGGTCCGGGTCATGGACGCCGAGAGCGCGAACGCGGTGTACGACCTGCGCGCGCTCCTCGAGCCCGAAGCCGTCCGACGCGCTGTCGAGCGCGGCGCGGACTTCGGCGAAGCGCGCCAAGTGCTGGCGGACGTCGAGACCGGCGCGAACGCCGCCGACCGCGTCAAAGCCAGCCTGGCCAACCGGCTGTTCCACCGCGCGCTCTACGCCGGGTGCGGGAACCCGCTGCTGGTCGAGATCCTGGACGGCCTGCGCGACCAGGCCGCCCTGATCACCGTCACCGGCTGGGGCATCAGCCCGACGTGGCGGGGAGAAGCCGCCGAGCACCGGGCGATCCTGACCGCCGCCGAGAGCGGGAACGCCCGGCAGGCGGAACACCTGCTGCGCAAGCACATCACGGATTTCATCGACCGGGTCGCCGGCGGGCTGCCGGAAGAACAAGGCACCGAAACGAAGGGAGCCCGATGACGTTCGAGGAGCAGAGGCGGCGGCTGTCCGGGGTGGTGGCCATCCCGGTCACCCCGTTCGACGCCGAGGGCGCCGTGGACGGCCAGACGTACGCGAAGCTCGTCGACCGGCTGATCACCGGGGGCATCGAAGTCGTGACGCCGAACGGGAACACCGGGGAGTTCTACGCACTGGACGCGGCCGAGGCCCGACAGTGCCTGGAGGTCACCGTCGAGGCCGTCGCGGGGAGGGCCAGTGTGCTCGCCGGGATCGGTCACGACGTCGCGTCCGCGACGCGCGCCGCCGCGCACGCGCGGGACGCCGGCGCCGACATGATCATGATCCACCAGCCCGTGCACCCGTACATCTCCGGCGACGGCTGGGTCGACTACCACGCCGCGATCGCGGCCGCGGTGCCCGAACTCGGCGTCGTGCTCTACGTCCGCAACCCGGCGATCGCCGGTGAGCAGCTGCGCGCCCTCGGCGAGGCGGCGCCGAACGTCATCGGCGTGAAGTACGCCGTGCCGGATCCGGTGCGGTTCGGCTCGGTCGCGCGGGACGCGGGCTTCGAGCGGTTCGTGTGGATCGCCGGCCTGGCCGAGCTCTCGGCGCCCGGGTACTTCGCCGTCGGCGCGACGGGGTTCACCTCGGGGCTGGTGAACGTCGACCCCGCGATCTCCCTGGAGATGTTCCGCGCACTGTCCACAGGGGACTATCCGGCCGCGATGGCGGTCTGGGAACGGATCCGGCCGTTCGAGGAGCTGCGCGCGGCGAACGGGAACGCCAACAACGTCAGCGTCGTCAAGGACGCGCTCGGTCAGCTCGGGCTGTGCCGCCCCGACGTCCGGCCGCCGAGCCGGCTGCTGACCGGACCCGAACGCGAACGCCTCTTCGGACTGCTTTCGTCCTGGGGGCTTTCGTGAAGGTGGTGGCTCATCGGCGCGCCGGAGCGCGGTGACGCCGAAGTCCGGCTCGCCGACGAGCCACCTGATGACCGGAGTCGTGCCGGAAGAAACAAGCTGTAACAACCCAACTGGGCGCCTCGGGCGTCGCTCTGCGCGACTACGGGCGGCTGCTCGCCGGCCATCGGCCGGCACGGCTGCGTACGAGCGGGTTCCGGACCCGGACTCGGCTCCTGTCCCCGGTCGGAGCGATCCGGCCGGAAGGTCACGGGTGTGGGGCAGATCACCTTCATCCCGATATGGCCGACTGTACACCTCTTCCGCCGTCCACGGGGAATTGCCAATCCGCCGGTGGGGTGAGACCCTGGGGGTAGGACGCGGTACCACCGCGACCAGGCCCCAGTGCCCTTTCCCGAACCGGACCCAGACCCCGTCAGGGCTGGAAACCGTTGCTGGACAAGCCTTTAACGACTTACCCAGAGCGGTGTGTTGATGTCTTCAGCCCAAATTGCGGATACTCCCGCGACGTCCGGCAGTGACTTCGCCGAACTGTCGCGGCTGATCAAGGCCGCCGGCCTCCTCCAACGACGGCGCCGCCACTACGCCGTGCGGATCGGGCTCAACCTCGCCGCCTTCGGCGGAGGCTGGGTCGCGTTCGTCTTCCTCGGCGACTCGTGGTGGCAGCTGTTCCTCGCGGCGTTCTTCGCAATGATGTTCGCGCAGCTGTCGTTCATCGGACACGACGCCGGGCACAAGCAGATCTTCAGCAGCCGCAAGGCGAACGACGCGACCGGCTTCGTCCACGGTGGACTCACCGGGCTGAGCTACGGCTGGTGGGTCGGCACGCATTCGCGGCACCACGCCAACCCGAACCACGAGGAAGAAGACCCGGACGTCGACATCGCCGCGCTCGCGTTCAGCAAGGCGCAGAGCGCGCAGAAGCGCGGGTTCCTGCGCTGGATGGCGAAGTACCAGGCGTTCCTGTTCTTCCCGCTGCTGCTGCTCGAAGGCCTCAACCTGCACGTGTCGAGCGTGAAAGCGGTGCTGCGCAAGGACGTCCGCAAGCGCAAGCTCGAGTCGGCGCTCCTGATCGCGCACCTCGCCGCCTACCTCGCCGCCGTGTTCATCGTGCTCTCGCCGCTCACCGGGATCATCTTCGTCCTGGTGCACCAGTTCCTGTGGGGCCTGTACATGGGCTGCTCGTTCGCGCCCAACCACAAGGGCATGGAAATGCTGACGGCCGGGCACAAGCTGGACTTCCTGCGCAAGCAGGTGCTGACCTCGCGCAACGTCCGTGGCGGGCCGGTGGTCGACTTCGCCCTCGGCGGGCTGAACTACCAGATCGAGCACCACCTGTTCCCGAGCATGGCCCGGCCGAACCTCAAGCACGCCCAGGTGATCGTCCGGGACTTCTGCGCCCGGCACGGGATTTCCTACGCCGAGTGCGGCTGGGCGCGCTCCTACGGGTACGTGTTGCAGCACCTGCACGAAGCGGGCGAACCGCTGCGGCGGCGCCCGGCCGAGGTGGCGGCGTGACGGCCCCGGTGCCGGACGCACCCGAGGTGCCCCGCTCCGGCAACCAGTGCCCGAGCTGCCCGCACCCGCTCGGCACGCACGACGCGATCGCCCGCCGCTACTGCGCCGCGACCGAGACCGCACACGGAACCGACCGCGGCTGCGTGTGCGGCACGGTGCAGGACCACCAGAGCCCGGAAGGTCCCCGGGGGCACAAAAGCCACACGAGTACAGCCTTCGAACAGCAGAAAAGGACCGAACGATGACCACATCGACCACTTCCTCCACCCGCTACCAGCTGCGCGTCGACCGCGTGAAGAAGATCGTCATGGAGGACACCAAGCTCGGTGACGCGAAGGCGCTCGCGCTGGCCGTGCGCATGGTGCACGAGCTCGACACCGTCCCGGAGCCCGTCCGCTGACGCCTGGGTCCTCCCAGCACGTCCGTCGTGGCGGAAGCACCTCGCCACGACGGGCGGCTTTGCGCAGGTCAAGCACGGCGTGACTGAAGTTACTCGCGCGTAAATAAGCAGTAAGTGGCCGGCACGATCGCGTCAGGACCGCATTCACGGGGGAAGCACGGCGAACGGGACAGCGGTGTCCTGACCGGGTCCGATCCGCCGTGATGCCCGGAGGCACCCTGTGACGCTCAGCGAGCTTCTTCCCAGCCTCGGCTGCGAAGCCGCCGATCACCTCGAGCCAGGAGTCTGGCCGCGAAGCACCCGACTCGGCGAAGACGGCGAGCTCCTCTTCGCCGGCGCGAAGGTCAGCCACCTCGCCGCCCGCTTCGGGACGCCGTCCTACCTCATCGACGAACAACAGGTCCGCGACACCGCCCGTGAGTACCGCCGCGCGCTGCCGGACGTCGAAGTCGCGTACGCGAGCAAGGCGCTGTGTACGCGGTCCGTACTGCGCTGGGTCGCCGAAGAGGGGTTGTCGCTCGACACCTGCTCCGCGGGCGAGATCGCCGTCGCACGCGCAGTCGGCTTCCCCGCGGAGCGCATGCTGTTGCACGGCAACGCGAAGACGCCCGAAGACCTGAAGGCCGCTCTCGAGTACGGCGTCCGGCGGATCGTGGTCGACTCGCTCGACGAGATCGAGCAGCTCGGCGCGCTCGCGCACGGTGCGCAGCAGGTGATGATCCGCGTGACGCCGGGCGTCGCGGCCGGGGCGCACGCGGCCATCAGCACCGGTACCGAAGGCCAGAAGTTCGGCTTCTCGCTGCTCGACGGCGTGCCCGACAACGTCGACGCGGCCGTGCAGGCCGTGCTCGCGCAACCCGGGCTGCGCCTCATCGGCCTGCACTGCCACATCGGCTCGCAGGTCTCCCGCATCGACCGCTACGAAGCCGCCGCGCGCCGGATGGCCGAGGTGCTCGTCCGGATCCGCGACACCCACGGCGTCACGCTGCGGGAGCTCGACCTCGGCGGCGGGCACGCGGTGCCGTACGTCGGCGGCGAGCCCGCGTTCGACCTCGGCGGCTACTCGCGACGCCTGCGCGTGGCGCTCGCCTACGAGTGCGCGGCGCACGGCTTCCCGTTGCCGCGCTTGACGATCGAGCCGGGCCGGGCGCTCGTCGGGCCGGCCGGGATCACGGTGTACCGCGTGTGCGCGGTCAAGCGCGGCAGCCGCACGTTCGTCGCGGTCGACGGCGGGATGAGCGACAACGCGCGGCCGTCGCTCTACAGCGCGCGCTACACGACGCGCCTGGTCGGCCGGCGGTCCAAGGAGAAGCGCGTCCCGATGACCGTCGTGGGCCGGCACTGCGAATCCGGCGACGTCCTCGCGGACGGCATCAGCCTGCCCGGCGACCTGCGCGCCGGCGACTTCCTGGCCGTGCCGTGCACCGGCGCGTACCACCATTCGCTGGCCTCGAACTACAACCAGGTCGGGCGGCCGCCGCTGGTCGGCGTCAAGAACGGCGTCGCGACGCTGCTGGTGCGCCGCGAGACCGAGGAGGACCTCAGCCGCCGCGATCTAGGCTAGGCGCCTGGGCACGGACGCTTCGAGGCCCGCGAGCAGCACGCCGAGCGCGTACCGGAAGTCGTCGTCGACCGTCGAGCCGGCGCGTTCGCGCAGGCCGCGCGCCAGCAGCGGGAACGGGAACGACTCGGTCGCGATCATCGCCGCCTCCGCGGCGGGCGCGGGCCGCGTCTGGTCCTCGACGGCCCGCCCGAGCACGAAGTGCACCAGCACCCCGGCCGCGCGGGTCGCCTCGCCGAGCGGGAAACCCGCGTCGTGCAGCACCCCGACCGCGCGCTCGCGCCAATAGACGAACGCCACCCCCGGGGAGAAGGACTGGACCCCAC